>NZ_FNBX01000011.1 GCF_900102485.1 Desulfovibrio legallii
GGCTATGGGGCACGCTACCGCGAACGTCCGCCCCCTAGCCGCTATTTTTTAAGCGCGTTTGCGCACGCATCCCTCCTTTTCCGCTTTAGGCGCGTTGCTGACGGTCCCCGCGAACCCTGCGCGTTTTCTGCACCGCTCAGGGTTCGCGGGGCGACGTCTGTTTTTCCAACTTTCTGATACACAGAGTTACAGCATCCGGTCAGCGCGGACAAGGATGTTCAAGGTTCGGCCCGGCGGCTGCGTAGGTCTTCGGCGCGCGTCTGCGCAACCGCCAAGGCCGGCTGTATGTGACCTGCCCTAAAAAATAAGGGCATCGGTTTCCGGATCATAGCTCTTCCCCGCGCCGTGCTGTTCCACGCGCCGCTGCCAGTTTTTGCCCAGAAAATAGAACCGCAGGCTGTCTTGCGCGGCGTCAAAGGCCTCCAGCAACTGGGCGCGCAATGCCGCCCACTGGGCCGGGTCCACCACGCATTCAAACACGGAATACTGCACGCGCTGGCCGTAATTGGTGCAGATACGGGCAATGCGGCGCAACCGCCGCTTGCCGCCGGGATCTTCAAAACTCACGTCATAACTCACCAGAACAAGCATGGCTATTTCCAGAAAAAGGGCGGATATCCGTCCAGATCGCCGCGCAAATGCCGCGCCAGCAGTTGCGCCTGAATGTGAAAAAGCAACCCCAACGGCAGGGATTCGTTCAGAAAAGGATGCGTCACCTCCTGCTGTTTGCGCTTCTGCCAGGCGGTAAGCACGGTTTTGCGCGCAGCATCGTCCATAACTACTGCCCCGCTTTCCTTGCGCACAAAATCCCGGCCGCGCACCTCGCCCCGATTGATGAGCGAAAGCGCCAGCCGGTCCGCCAGCACAGATCGGAACTCCTCCATCATATCCAAGGCCAGACCAGGCCTGCCTGGCCTGTCCCGATGCAAAAAACCCACCTGCGGATCCAGGCCCACGCCTTCCAGGGCGGAGCGCATGTCGTGCGCCAGCAGCGTATAAAGAAACGACAGCAGGCAGTTGACCGCATCCAGCGGCGGACGGCGGTTGCGCCCGGCAAAGGGGAATTCCTCCCGATTCTGCAGGATCAGACAGTCGAACACGCCAAAGTAGGCGCTGGCCGCCTGCCCCTCCACCCCTCTGGCCTGATCCAGACCAAGAGGACGGCGCAGTTCCTGCGCGCAGGCGTCCAGCAGACGCAGGGCTTCCCCCATGCGCGCCGCGTCTACCCGCTCCCCGTGATCCCGCAGACACCGACGCAGCACCGTGCGCGTATTGGCCACCTTGCCCGCCAGCACGGCCCGCGCCATGGCGGCCGCGCTGGTCGGATCGTCGGCCTGGCGGTACTGCGCCTTGCGCAAGCGCACGTTGCCCTGCTGCGGCCCGCGCACCATGGCCAGAAAGCGACCGTGCTCCGTAAGAAAAGAAACGGCCAGCCCCAGCTCAGCGCAGTGCCCCAGCAGGAAAGGGCTGCACAGCACGTTGCCAAAGCAGACGATGCCATCCAGCACATGCAGCGGGAACCGCCGCGTTGCGCCGTCTTCCCCCCGCACCAGCACGCATTCCCCATCCTTGGAAAGATACGTTCCCTGTGCGGTGATGTAGAGCGTGTTGCACAGTTTTTTCATGACGTAAGCCCCTGGAGAAGATACGCCTCCACGCCCTGCCGGGGGGCCTTGGGCATGCAGTGGGACAAAAGCGAACAGCCCCGGCAACGCGGGCCATAACGCCCTGGGGGAATCCGGCCGCCTGCCAGCAGAGCATGCAGACCCCGGCAGGCTTCCGCCGTTGCGGCGCGCAAACGGGCGTCAAAAATCACCCGCTCCCGCCGACGCGGCTGCCCGTAAAAAATGGCCCCTTCGGGAATGTCCCGGCCCAGCATTTCTTCCAGGCACAAAGCCTGAGCGCAGAGCTGCGCGCGGTCCCAGTCCTCCACCTTGGGGCTGCCCCGCTTGTACTCCACGGGATAAACCGCACCCGTCGTCTCCGCCCCAGGCGCGCCGTGCTCCGCGGCTCCCCCGCGCCGCTCCACCAGATCGGCGATGCCGTAGAGGCCCAGCCGTTCGCTCCTGACCGGCACGCTGCGGTCTTCCGCCACACCATCGCGCGCGCCGGAAGATCCGGCGTCCACGCGACGGTGCAGCAGGCGGCCCTCAGCCGTAAAGCGATTTTCCTCCCAGACCCCTTCCAGATGGATGAGCGCGCACTGGCGCGGGCAGTACAGATAGTGCTGCAGGGCGGACAAGGGCAGGAGGTCGTCCACAATGCCCTCCCCTTACAGCCGCTCCACAACGCTGACCCCGGCGGGCACGGCGGCCGCATCCACGCTTACGGCATAGTCACCGAAAGACCGGGCCGGAGTGGTTCCGTCGCCCTGGCGGACCACGCGCACGGCGTCGAACAGCGCGTGCGCCGGGGCGTTGCCCAGCGCATCCTCATGCTTGAAGACAATAAGTTTGCGGGCGCTCATCAGACCGCGCGCCGCCGAGTGGTCCAGATCAAACATCTTCTCCAGCGCCTGCCAGAAGATCTCCAGGTCGTCGTCGGAAAAGCCCGTGCCCTTGTCCCCTTGCGCCAGATGGGGGGAGATAAAGCCGTGGGCGCAGTACAGGGCGTAAGGCAGGATGTGTTTGTTGCCCATGGTGCGGTTGCCGCCGGACTGCTTTTCGGATTCTTTTTCCGTTTCCACGGCCACGCGGGTAATGCTCACTTCCACGGGCACCACGGCCTCCACGCTGCGGGCAAAGGTGAGCTGCACCGGGCCGCGCACCTGGCCGCAATTGTTGAGCTTAGTGGACATGACTGCGCCGAAGGCGCGCACGTCATAAAAATTGGCGCACATCCAGCGCCGGGCAGCGTCAATTTTGTCAGGTTCCTTTGTGCAGGCTTTGGCTTCAGGGCTTTCATAGGCGGGAGCGCGCGATTGGGAGAGCACGGCCCGCTCCGCCACATAGATGTTATAGCCCGGCTGTCCGGCCTTGGCGATTTCCACAAAATTGCGCACCTTGCGCTTAAGGCAGACGTCCGTCACCAGGCCGAAGCCCGTTTCCGGATCCAGGCGCGGGGTATTGCCCGCGTCCGGGTCGCCGTTGGGGTTGCCGTTTTCCACATCAAACAGGTAGACGAAATCGTAGCGGTTGCTAATGGCGGCCATGGCTTAGTCCTCCTTCTGCGCTTCGGGCGCGGCGGCGTTATTTTCGGATGCGGCGGGTTCTTTTTTCGTAAAAACGGCTTGGCGTTGCTGATAATAGCCCAAAATGAACATGCCCTGCTCCTCCAGCCTGAGCGCGGCGGGAAAGCCGCCTTGGGCGGCGTCCAGGCCGCCCAGAATTTCCTGCAGGGATTTTTCCAGGTTGATGGCTTTCCCCGCCTCCTCCTTGCGGATTTTTGCCAGTCCGTGCTGGGCGTTACGCAGAATTATGGGGAAGGCGCGGGCGGGCGTGGCCGAGGCCGCCCCGAAAAAGCGGTCGCGCACCGTGGCGTTGACGCCGGGCACGGCGTTTTCCTGAATGCGCTCCACCAGGGCGAACAGGCGGCCCAGACGATAGCCCACATCCGTGATGCCGGTATCCAGACTCATGGGGATCTCCTTTTGTGCGTTGCGGGTGAGCCAGGCCTTGAGCAGGGCCGCCCGAAGATAGTTGACGTTCCTGTCCGCCCGGATGCGCTCTATGGCGGCGGTAAGCAGCGTGCGGGGATAGGGCAGGTTGCCCACAATGGCCCGCAGCAGTTGCCCGGCCAGCAGGGGAGAGATGTTTTTGGAGTCCTGCAGGGGGGCCAGCTCCCGCAGCAGCTGCCAGGGGCTGGGAAATTGCGGCTGATTATCAAAGCTGCGGCGCAGGGCCAGGGCCTGATAGTGGGCCGCCAGGCTGGCGGCCATGCCGCCCACCGTATTCCGCTGCCAGAAGCGCACGGCCACCCGGGCCGCATTGCCGGAAAGGCCCAGCACAAAAAAGCCGGTGGCGGGATCGCCCAGCTCTTCCGGGCAGCGGCCCTGGGCCACAGCGCTGAGATAGCCTTGCAGCCGCAGGACCAGGCCGGGGTCTTCGGCCTTGCCCCCCATGCTCATGTTGAACAGCCCTTCCGCCGCCGGAGCCGCGGACCAGAAGACCACCGTGGTGCCGCCGATGACAACCTTGCGGCGGCTGTTTGCGGCCAGCAAATGGTTGAGAGCCGTGGTGTAGGCAAAGGCCGCCTGTTCCCCCACGGGAGCGTTGCGGTTCTGCTCCTTGCCAAACGACGTGAAGGCGGCGATGTTGAAGGATACCAGGGCCGCGCCGGTGGGCTGCGCCCCAACCACGCCTTTAAGGGGCGGATGAATGAGGGGTATGGGCGCGTTTTTCTCGCCGGTGACCAGGCACATGCCCCGCTCTCCTGCGCTGTTGGCCGCCAGATATTCAAGCCAAGCCTTCTGAAGGGCCGGGCGGTCGTGCAGAAAACGCCGCTCCCCATCCAGACGGAAAACCACGTTCCAGCCCTCCATTTCCTGCCAATGCGGCAGGGCGGCGGCCTGTTCCGGATTCCAGGCATCCAGAAAATGCAGCAGGGCCACGGCCCCCTGATCGTCCACGGCATCCAGCAGCTCGTGGGCCAGCGTTTTGAAGGCGGCATGCGTCTCCGCAGTGCGTTTCGCCTTGCCCTTGGCGTCCGCGCCCAACACATAGCCCGTAGTGTCCCAGGCGAAGTTGGCCCGCACGTTGGCAGACCGCTTCACGGGCCCCGGCACGCGCAGTATTTTGGCCTTGCCCTTGGCGTCGCGCAGGTCGTCCACGGCGACCAGGCCGCCGTCGGGGCCCAGCGTCAGGCAGAACTGCACCCCCTGCATGCCAAAGCCGTAGGGCGAGATATCCGCCTCCGGGTCGGCGGCCAGACGTTCATAGTAGTTGTTAAGAGCCTGCAGAATCATGCGCCGTTCCCCCCTTCCCGGCAGTCCAGCACGCCGTCCCGCAGCCGCGCGCGGAAAAAGCGCGGGCTCATGTCCGCCGTGTAGTCCAGGTCATAGAGCATGAGCCCCAGGTCCAGCTCTCCCGCGAGGGCCGAAGCGGGAATCTCTCCTTCCACCGGGGCGAAAAAGGCGGCAAATTCCCGGCAGCCCAGATAGGGCCGGTGGAAGCACTGTCCCCTGGCCGCCCGGCGGTTGAAAATGTCCAGGTGTTTGCCGTCGTTATGGTCCTCCGCCCCAGTGTAGGCGAAGTGGGCCTCAATGACGTAGTCCACATGCCGCAGCACCAGGGCCGCCCGCTGCTGGCGGCTTTCCTCCACAAAAAGCCGCAGAGGCGTGACGCCGTCTTTCATGGCGGCGGCCACGCCCGTCTTGCCCTTGACGGGGATTTTGTCGGCCACCTCGTTGCGCCGCACGTTGTCAAAAACAATGGGCCGCAGCACATGGATTTTGTCCACCACCCAGCGGATGCTGGGCTTCCAGTACACTGCTTCCAGGACGCCACGGGCGGCGGAGGGCGTCATGACGTCGTAACTTACGCGCTCCGCCTTCATTTCCGGGCGGGTAAAGCAGGCGTAATCGCCCCAGACCCGCAATCGCACACCTTGCACAGGCAGACCTCCTTGCTGAAAAGGTCAGATCAGAAAATAAAATCTTCCGCCGCAGGCGCTTGGCAGACAAGGCCCAGGCGCTCGTCATACAGGCTCATGTCCGTCAGTACAGCATAGCCGCCCGCGCCTTCGCCCTGCGTCACTTCCGGCCGTTCCAGCGCGCCGCGCAGGTCCAGGGCCTGGAACTGCCCCTCATAGACCTGCACTGTGTACTGCTGTAACTGCCGTAAAATGCCGCGGGGATGCGCCGCAAACGGCAGGGCGTCCAGCAGCGCGCGGGCCGTGTCGTCGTAGGGAACAACAATAGGCAGCATGGCGTTTTCAATAAGCCGAAAGGCCTCCGCCGCGCTGCGGAAGGCCCACTCCCCTGTGGGGCTGGAAAACAGGCCAAGAATAGACTTGCTGTCCAGCGCGTCCGCCCTTCTCCAGTACACTTCGCGGAAATACTCGTGCAGGGCCGCAGGGCTGAAGGGGTCCGCAAAATGGCGCAGCACCCGGCGGGCGCTTTCCGCCGCGTGTCGGAAGGCCTTGGGCACGCCACCTTCCGGCATAAAGACGGTCACGGGCACGCGCCCGGCATATTCCCCTTCGCGGTTGCAGCGCCCGGCCGCCTGAACCAGAGAATCCAGCCCGGCCAGTTCGCGGAAGACTTCGGGGAAGGAAACGTCCACCCCCGCCTCCACCAGTTGAGTGGCGACGGTCAGGCAGGGCGCGCCCTCCCGCAGCGTGCGGCGGATCTCCTCCAGCACGCGGGAGCGGTGGGCCGGACACATGAGGGCGCTCAGGTGGCGCGCGCCAGGCTGGTCCTGCAGCAGACCGAAGAGGTCCGCCGCCCGCTGCCGGGTGTTGACGATGCACAAAGCCTGGCGCTTCCGCCGCAGACGTGCGGCCAGGGCTTCCAGGCTCAAGGGTTCGTCCGGCACTTCCAGACGGGTGCGGGCCAGCTCCTGCTGCAGGCGGGCCGGATCCGGGGCCAGCTCGCGCACCGCCCCCCGCAGGCCCTGTGCGAACTCGGCGGCGTCATAGCCCAGGGCTGGCTGGGTGGCCGTACAGAACACCACGCTGCACCCGTAATGGCTGGTCAGCTCTTCCAGCACGCGCAGGCAAGGGGCAAGATACTCCACAGGCAGCATCTGCGCCTCGTCCAGCACAATGACCGCGCGCGCCAGATTGTGCAGTTTGCGGCAGCGCGAGGGCCTGGCCGCGAACAAGGACTCAAAGAACTGCGCATTGGTGGTCACCACCACGGGCGCGTCCCAGTTTTCGCAGGCCAGGCGGTGCCGGCGGGCGGCGCGGCTCTCCCCCACCACGTCCGCGGCCGCGCCAGGCGCAAGAACGCGCGGGTCAAAGTTGCTGTGGTGTTCAATAACCGCGCCCTCCGGGAAAATATCCCGAAAAACTTTGGCGTTCTGTTCAATAATGGACGTATAGGGGATGACGTAGACCACCCGCCGCAGGCCGTGGGCCAAGGCGTGCCGCAGGGCGAAGCTCATGGACGAGAGCGTTTTGCCGCCGCCCGTGGGCACCGTGAGGCTGAACAGACCGGGCGCCAGCGCCGCACCCTGACGGCAGCCTTCCAGCACGGCGGCCCGCCAGGCGTTCACCCGGCCCAAGGCGCTGAACCCCGCGCAATGGCGGTCCAGAGCGGCCGCAAGAACCTCCAGACCGGGCGCGGCGCTGGCGGCCTCTTGCCGCTCCGCCGCCGTTTCCGGCTGGGCAAAGGCTTCGGTATCCGTATAATCCGCATCCACCAGGGCAGAAAACAGCATGCGCGTAAAAAAGCTCAAACCGAAAGGCGTGGGCGTAAAAGGCGGCCGCAAGGCGCGCACGGCGGCGGCATCCGGCGTGGCTTCCGGCGGCAGGGATGAGGCCTGGGCGCACAGTTGCCCCAAGGAGACCGCGCCGTCCCGGCCGTTGCTGCAAAAATCCGGCAACCCGCCGTGGTGTCCGGCCACACAATAGGCCAGCAGAAGGCCAGGCGCGCCGCCGTTTTCCCGCAGCCAGCGCGCGCCGGGGCCCTTGTGGTCCACCCGGCGGCGCAGCGTGCCCGCAAGCCGCTGCTGAAAATCGGGCAGGGCTTTGCCCGCATCGTGGTCAAGCCCGCACTGGCGGCCCCAGTCCGCCGCGCCGAAGGCGGCGGCGTAGGCCGCAGCCTTGTCCGCCACGCCCTGCAGGTGCTCGGCCAGGGGCTGCCAGCGCTCCGGCGGGCAATCTTCCAGCGTATGGGCGTACAGCACGAAAGCCTCCTTCTGGCCTCCATGCGCAGGAGGCGCATTGCTTATAACGTATATTTATTTGCATATACCGTTGCTGCACCCAACGCAAGCCGTGCCGGACGCAAAACCGCCCGCCGGACGCGGGGCCGGAATGGGCCGTCGCGCCCGCCGGGCGGCAGGCAGTGCGAAAAGGGCGCGCTGCGCTTACGGCATGGTATACTCGCGCTTGGTAGTAAAGATGTTGCCCTCGCGCTCCAGCCCCTGGGCCGCAGCTTTGCTGTACCACAGGGTGGCCTCGGCCGCGTCCTGCGGTGCGCCTACGCCGTATTCGTAGCAGGCCCCCACATAGCGCTGGGCCTGGGCAAAGCCCTGGTCCGCCGCCAGCTTGGCCCAGCGGAAGCTCTCCTGCGGATCTTTGGGGAAGCCATACTTGCCCTGGCTGCAGTAGAGGGCCAGATTGAAGCGGGCCTCGGCATTGCCGTTGTCGGCCGCGCGGCGCATCAGGTCCGCCACGGCGGCCTCGTTGCGGGGCAGGCCCACGCCCAGCTCGTACTGATAGGCCAGCAGCACCTGGGCCTCGGCGTCGTTCTGGTCCGCAGCCAGCCGGAACCACTTGGCCGCCGTGGCCAGATCCTGGTCCACGCCCAGGCCGTTTTCGTAGCAACGGCCCAGCAGCACCTGCGCCCTGGGGTTGCCGTCCGAGGCCAGGGGCTGCACCATCTGGATCACCTTCTTATATTGTCCTATGTTGTAGGCCGTCCAGGCTTCCTGCAAGGTCTGCGCCGCGTCCGCGGCCAAGGCCGGAGCCGCAAGGCCCCAGGCCAGGACCACGGCCGCCAAAAGCGCCGGGATGGATCGTTTCATGGCAAACTCCTTGGTATGACGGGGAGGAATGCCCCCGTGCGGCCCACGATAGTGTGCTCCCTGCCGCTTGGCAAGCGCCCCGCGCCGAAAACCCCGGACGCGGACAAAGACCCGGCCCCTGCGGGCCGCCCCGCCTTGACGCCGCGGCCCGCGCAAGGCACAACCGGAAGACGCACGTTGCAGCCGGGCCCGCCGGGCCCGCTTCAGGAGAACGCCATGCCCCAGTCCGACCACCAGCCTCCCCGCGCGCCTGGCGCAAATCCCGGCCGCAAAGCCCTGCCCGGCGGCCAGGGGCGCTCCGTCACGGAGGGCCCCAAGGTGGTGGACGCCGAGGTGCTGCACGGGGATGGGGAAGCGAACCAGGAAGACGCCCGCCGCGCCGAAGCGGGCGGCCCGTACCAGGAAGAGCGCTTTTATTACCGTGCCGCGTTCGGCAACGGCGGCAACGGCTTTGCCCGCCTCTGGACCTTCGGCCGCCAGGAAGACAACGCCTGCCTGGCCCCCTGCATCACCTTTGCCCTGTTCCTGGTCTGTCTGGCGCAGTTCGGCTTTCTGGCGGGCCTGGGCTTTGTATTCTTTCACACCGTGGGCGCGGTGCTGGGGGCCTTGAGCTCGGTGCGCCGCATGGCCGCGGGGCATGTGCCCAACCCCTGGGTCTGGCGGCTGGGCAACTGGGCGGTTTCGTTCCTTATCACCGTCTGGCTGGCGGGCGGCTTTGACTGATGCCCAAGGCCAGCGCAAGCCCCGCAGCCGTCGCTTCATCCTCTCTGGAATCTGAAGGACGTATGATGCCGCAGTCTTCTCTCTGGCACGTCTACCTGCTGGAATGCGCCGACGGCACCCTGTACTGCGGCGTCACCCGCAACCTGCGCCGCCGCCTGGACCAGCACAACGGCCTTTGCCCCGGCGGGGCGCGCTATACCCGCGGCCGACGGCCCGTGCGCCTGCTGGAGCACCGCGCCTGCCCCGACCAGGGCGCTGCTCTGCGCCTGGAGCGGGCGGTCAAAGCCCGTCCGCGCGGACAAAAACGGACCTTCCTGCAACAAGGGGCCGGGACGTGCTGACGCCGGAAACCGCCCTGGCATTTTTTGCCGCCGCGCTGCTGCTGAGCGTGGCCCCAGGGCCTGACAACATTTTTGTGCTCACCCAATCCGCCGTATACGGCACGGGCGCGGGCGTGGCCACCACCTTCGGGCTGGTCACGGGGCTCTGCGTGCACACCACGGCCGTGGCCGTGGGCGTGGCCGCCCTGTTCCAGAGTTCGCCCCTGGCCTTTACCCTGCTCAAGGCCGCGGGCGCGCTCTATCTGCTGCGCCTGGCCTGGCTCTCGTTCCGCGCGGGCGCGGCCCTGGCCCTGACCCCGGACGAAAAGCCGCCCTTTCCCGGCTACGCGGCCCTGTACCGGCGCGGCATTGTCATGAACGTGACCAACCCCAAGGTATCCCTCTTTTTTCTGGCGTTTCTGCCGCAGTTCTGCGACCCCGCGCGGGGCAGCGCGGCCCTGCAGGTGCTGCAGCTGGGCGGCCTGTTCATGCTGGCCACGGTAGTGGTATTCTGCGCTGTGGCCGCCCTGGGCGGCCGCCTGGCCCTTTGGTTCAACCGCTCGCCGCGCGGGCAGATGTGCATCCACCGGGCGGCCGGGACAGTCTTTGCCGGGCTGGCCCTCCTGCTGCTTTTTACCGGCCGCGGCGCCTGAACGCCCGCCTTGACATCCCCGCACGCCGGGCGTATGGGAATCAACTTTCAGAGGACAGCATGCAAAACTACCGCATCGGACTCGCCGACCTGCCCCCCGAGGGCAAGGAATTTGTGCTGGACGACCCCACCGTCTGGCAGGAACCCCTTAAGGAGTTCCATATGGATTGCCGGGTGCGCAAACCCTTGCGCGCCACGGTTTCCGTAACGCCTGTGGAGGACGGCTGGCTGGTGCGCGGCAGCCTGGAGGGCGAGGTGGTCCTGCCCTGCAGCCGTTGCGCTGAAGACGCCGTGATCCCCGTGGCCGCCCGCTTTGAGGAATTTGAAAGCCGGCCGGAGGAACCAGAGCCGGAGGCTGCCGGACGCCACGGCGCGCAGGAAGCCGCCCCCGTGGGGGAGCGCCTGATTTTTGAGCGCGGCGCGCCTTTGCTGGATCTGGCCGCCGTGTGCTGGGAAGAATTTGTGCTGGCCCTGCCTTCCACGCCCCTCTGCCGTGAAGACTGCAAGGGCCTCTGCGCCCGTTGCGGGGCCAACCTCAATGCCGGCCCCTGCGCCTGCCCGCCCGAAGAAGGCGACCCGCGCCTGGCGGTGCTGCGCGGGCTTGTCCGGCGCGGGAAGTAGACATCCGCCCAAGTTTTGCGTAACCTGCTGTGTCTTGCGGGCGGGCGTTATCCCGCCCCTTTACGCAGCCAGCCCAAGCCTTCCGTCTGTACGGAAAAGGAGACCCTCATGGCCGTTCAGCAAAATAAAAAATCCCGTTCCCGCAAAGGGATGCGCCGCTCTCACGACCGCGTGGCCGTGCCCGCCGTCATCTACTGCACCTGCGGCGAACCCACCCTGCCCCACAGCGTTTGCCCCAATTGCGGCGAATACAAAGGGCGCAAGGTGGTTGCCGGCAACGACAACGCATAATGAACGAGCGCCCCGTCATCGCCGTGGACGCCATGGGGGGGGATTTCGGCCCCGCCGTGGTGGTGCCCGGGGCCATTGAGGCCGCCAGGCTGCACGACCTGCACGTGCAACTCGTGGGGGATACCCCCAAGGTGGAGGCCGAGCTGGACAAGCTCGACCTCGCCAACGTGCATTTCGACATCGTGCAGGCCGATGACGTGGTGCACATGAACGAGCGCCCCTCGGACATCCTGCGGCGCAAAAAAAACGCCTCCATCCAGGTAGCCTGCCGCCTGGTCAAGGACGGCGCGGCCGACGCCGTGGTCAGCGCCGGGCATTCCGGGGCCACGGTGGCCTGCGGCATGTTCATCATGGGCCGGCTCGCCGGGGTGGAACGCCCGGCCCTGGCGGCCCTGCTGCCAACGGAGAAGAACCCCGTGGTGGTGCTGGACGTGGGCGCCAACGTGGATTGCCGCCCCTACCACCTGTTTCAGTTCGGCCTCATGGGCGACGCTTTTGCCCGCGACCTGCTGGGCTATGCCGCCCCGCGGGTAAGCCTGCTGAGCATCGGCGAGGAAGAAGGCAAGGGCAACAGTCAGGTTAAGGAAGCCTACGAGCTCCTGAAAATGGCGCAGAACCTCAACTTCGTGGGCAACGCCGAAGGACGGGACATTTTTACCGGCGACCTAGACGTGGTGATCTGCGACGGCTTTGTGGGCAATGTGGTGGTCAAAATGAGCGAAGGCCTTGCCGCCTCGCTGGTGCGCATGCTCAAAAAGGTCTTTACCTCCGGCCTGCTGCCCGCCCTGGGCGGCATGCTGGCCCGGGGGGCCTTCCGGCGTTTTGCCCGCACGGTGGACTACGCCGAATACGGCGGCGCGCCGCTCCTGGGGCTGCAAGGTCTGGCCATCGTCTGCCACGGGCGCTCCAGCGCGCGAGCCATGACCAACGCCGTCCGCATGAGCGGCACCTTCGTGCGCAAAGGCACCAACCTTCGCCTGGCCGAAACCATCCTGGCCAACGAGGAGCTCACCCGCTTCTCCCGCGCCATCTAACCCACGGTACACCCATGAATCCTTTTTGCCATCTGCTTGCCCTGCACGCCTACGCTCCCGATACGGTTCTGACCAACGACGACCTGGCCGCCGTGGTGGACACCAACGACGAGTGGATCGTCTCCCGGACGGGCATCCGGCAGCGCCACCGGCTGGACGCGGCGGACAACGCCTCGGACCTGGGCCTGCGCGCGGCGCGCGGCGCGCTTGAGGACGCGGCCCTCCTGCCGGAGGAGCTCACCCATGTGGTCACCGCCACCTGCACGCCGGACGTGCTCTCCCCTTCGGTGGCCTGCATCGTGGCGGGTCAGCTGGGCACAGGGCCGGTCATGGCCTTTGACTTCAGCGCCGCCTGCTCCGGCTTTCTGTACGGCCTTTCCCTCTGCCGCTCCCTCCTGGCCCAGGATCATGAAGCCAGAATTCTTTTTATCTGCACCGAGGCCCTGACCCGCCGGGTCAACTGGGCGGACCGCACCACCTGCGTGCTCTTCGGCGACGCGGCCACGGCCTGCGTGGTCAGCACGGGATCGGCCAACGTACTGGCCGGGCTTGAAGACGTGCTCTGCCTGAGCGACGGCCGCCAGCGCGACCTCATCGTGGTGGGCGGCGGCACCTCCAGCCGCTACGGCCTGGGCGACCCCGTGGGCGAAGATTTCTTTATCCGCATGCAGGGACGCGAAACTTACAAGCACGCCGTGCGCAGCATGGTGCAGGTCTGCGAGGACGTACTGGCCAAAAACGGCCTCACGGCCAAAGATGTGGACCTGCTGGTGCCCCACCAGGCCAACCTGCGGATCATTGAGGCCGTGGGCGGCCGCCTGGGCATCACGGGCGAGCGCGTCTTCGTCAATGTGGACAAATACGGCAACACCTCCTCAGCCTCCATTCCGCTGGCCATTGCCGAGGCCCGCGCCCAGGGGCGCATCAAGCCGGGCTGCCGGGTGCTGGCCACGGCCTTCGGCGCGGGGCTGACCTGGGGCGCCGCCCTGCTGCGGTTTTAAGCGCTGTCGCGCCGCGGGCGCGACGATATTTTCTGCGGGCGCAGCCGGCATGGGCATGGCAAGGCCTTTGCCGCGCCCTTCCAGGGCGGCCTTACGCCGTCCGTTTTTCCCCGCGCGGCCGGGTCGCCACCGCCTTCCCGCGCCGCAGGCCCCAACCGGCGTGGCCGCACGCCGCAGACCAAAGGCAGGCACAGCATGACAAGCGCGCAATGCCCCTCCCCCAACGACGCGCCCACGGCCCTGGTGACCGGCGGCTCGCGCGGCATTGGCCGGGCCATCGCCAGAACCCTGGCCAGAGAGGGCTTTCAGGTCTACCTCACCTATGTGAGCCGCCCGGAAGAGGCGGAAAAAACCGTGGAAGAAATCCGCGCCCAGGGCGGCAGCGCCCGGGCCTTTGGCCTGGACGTGAGCGACGGGGCCGCTGTGACCGCCTTTTTCGCCGCGGAAATCAAAGACAAGGTGAACCTGGCCGTACTGGTCAACAACGCGGGCATCACCAAGGACGGCTTTCTGGTGCGCATGAAGGACGAGGATTTCGACCGCGTGCTCACCGTGAACCTGCGCGGCGCGTTTCTCTGCACGCGCGAGGCGGCCAAAATCATGAGCCAGGCCCGCCGGGGCCGGATCGTCAACATTTCTTCTGTGGTGGGGCAGATGGGCAACGCCGGGCAGGTCAACTACGCCGCCGCCAAGGCGGCCCTGCTGGGGCTGACCAAATCCTGCGCCAAGGAGCTGGCCGCCAGGCAGATCACGGTCAACGCCGTGGCCCCCGGCTTCATTGAGACGGACATGACCGCGGTCCTGACCGACGAAGTGCGCGCCCAGTATGTGGAGGCCATCCCTCTGCGCCGCATGGGCCGCGCCGAGGACGTGGCCGAGGCCGTGGCCTTTCTGGCCTCGGACAAAGCCGCCTACATCACCGGACAGGTGCTGGGCGTCAACGGCGGCATGTACTGCTGACCGGGCCCGCGCCACGAAGACCCCGCCCGGCCCCGCGCCGGGCCAACGTAGAGAGAGACCACTACTTTATTGCTGGAGGATACCATGTCTGACGTCGCTGAAAAAGTGAAAAAAATCATTGTGGATCAACTGGGCGTAAGCGCCGAGGAAGTGAAGCCCGAAGCCTCCTTTGTGGAAGACCTGGGCGCGGATTCCCTGGATCTTACCGAGCTGATCATGGCTATGGAAGAGGAATTTGACATTGAAATCGCCGACGACGACGCCCAGAAGATTCTGAAGGTGCAGGACGCCATCAGCTACATCGAAAACAAGCAATAGCGGCGGCGCGCCGGGGGGCATCCGGCGCCGGCCTGCGGCCCGCCGCCCGGCAGCCGTCCCGCAGCTACAGGGCGCGCCCCACCGGAACGCCGCACGCCGCAGCGCTGCCACGGCCCCGCCGGAGCCGCGCTTTCGCCGCAACGGGCGGCTGCACCGCGCAGCGCACGCCCTGAATTCCCATGACAGCCGCAGCGGGGGGACGCCGCGTCCCCCCGCCTTCAAAGGAGCATGCATGACCCGTCCCCGCGTAGTGATCACCGGCGTTGGCGGCGTTACGCCCCTCGCCAATGATATGGAAAGCACCTGGAAAAAGCTGCTCGCCGGCGAGTCGGGCATTGCGCCCATCACCCTTTTTGACGCTTCGGCCTACGATGCCCGCATTGCCGGCGAAGTAAAAAACTTTGTGCCCGAAGACCACATCCCCATGAAGCAGGCCCGGCGCATGGACCGCTTCACCCAGTTTGCGGTGGTTTCAGCCCAGATGCTCCTTAAAGACGCGGACTTTGCCGTTACCGAGGCCAACGCCTACGATACGGGCGTCATCCTGGGCATCGGCCTGGGCGGTCTGCACACGCTGGAGACCTACCACGCCAAGCTGCTGCAGTCCGGGCCCAACAAAATTTCGCCCTTCATGATCCCCATGCTCATTTCCAATATGGGCCCGGGGCAGATTTCTATTTTCACCGGGGCCAAGGGGCCCAACATCGTCACCACCACGGCCTGCGCCTCGGCCATCCACGCGCTGGGCACCTCTTTTGACGCCATCCGCCTGGGGCGGGTCACGGCGGTTATTTCCGGCGGGGTGGAGGCCACGGTCACGCCCCTGGGCGTGGCGGGCTTTACGGCCCTCAAGGCCCTTTCCACCCAGTTCAACGACGAGCCAGCCCGCGCCTCCCGGCCCTTTGACGCCAGGCGCGACGGCTTTGTCATCGGCGAGGGCGCGGGGCTGCTGCTCCTGGAATCGCTGGAGTCCGCCCAGGCCCGCGGGGCTAAAATCTACGCGGAAATGGTGGGCTACGGCGCTTCCGGCGACGCCTACCACATGACCGCCCCCTGTGAGGACGGCATGGGCATGGCCCGGGCCATGCAAAACGCCCTCAAAGACGCGGGCATCCCGCCCGATGCCGTGGAGCACATCAACGCCCACGCCACCTCCACCATGCTCAACGACAAAACCGAAACCCGCGCCATCAAGCTGGTCTTCGGCGCGCACGCGCCCAAGCTCAAAATTTCCGCCACCAAATCCATGACCGGGCACCTGCTGGGCGCGGCGGGCGGCATTGAATCCGTATTCACGGCCCTGGCCCTGCGCGACGGGGTGCTTCCCGGCACCATCAACTTGGAAAACCCCGACCCGGAATGCGATCTGGACTACCTGGCGGGCGGCTCCGAGCGCCGGGCCTGCGGCTACGCCATGTGCAACTCTTTCGGCTTCGGCGGCACCAACGCCAGCGTCATTTTCAAAAAATGGGAAGGCTAGGGCCCCGCGCCCTTTGAACATGCGGCCGGACGCTCCGGCCGCCGCCAAACACAAGGAAGCGCTCATGGACGAAATCCTGCTCCAAGACCCGGAACTGGCCCAGGCCATTATTCTGGAGTCCAACCGTCAGGTCAGCAAACTGGAACTCATCGCCTCGGAAAACTTTGTCTCCCCTGCCGTGCGCCAGGCCCAGGGCAGCGTGCTGACCCACAAGTACGCCGAAGGCTACCCCGGCAAGCGCTACTACGGCGGCTGCGAATATGTGGACATGGCCGAAACCCTGGCCCTGGACCGCGCCAAAAAACTTTTTGACTGCCAGTACGCCAACGTGCAGCCGCACTCCGGCTCCCAGGCCAACATGGCCGCCTATCTGGCCTTCATGAAGCCCGGCGACACCATTCTGGGCATGAATCTTTCCCACGGCGGGCATTTGACCCACGGCAGCCCCGTAAACTTCTCCGGCCGCCTCTTCCATGTGGTTTCCTACGGCGTGGAGCGCGAAACAGGCCGCATCGACTACGACCAGGTGGCCGCCCTGGCCCGCGAGCACAAGCCGCAGGCCATTGTGGCGGGCGCCAGCGCCTACCCCCGGGCCATAGACTTTGCGCGCTTCCGCCAGATCGCCGACGAGGTGGGTGCCACCCTGGTGGTGGATATGGCCCACATTGCCGGTCTGGTGGCCGCAGGTCTGCACCAGAGCCCCCTGCCCTACGCCCAGATCACCACCACCACCACGCACAAAACCCTGCGCGGCCCGCGCGGCGGCATGATCCTTTCCGGCGCAGACATGGGCAAAGCCCTCAACAGCCAGATTTTCCCCGGCATCCAGGGCGGCCCGCTCATGCACGTCATCGCGGCCAAGGCCGTGGCCT
Source organism: Desulfovibrio legallii (assembly GCF_900102485.1). Classification (NCBI taxonomy): domain Bacteria; kingdom Pseudomonadati; phylum Thermodesulfobacteriota; class Desulfovibrionia; order Desulfovibrionales; family Desulfovibrionaceae; genus Desulfovibrio; species Desulfovibrio legallii. The sequence continues at coordinate 16,903 of NZ_FNBX01000011.1, forward strand.
TTGGCGAGGCCCTGCGCCCGGCCTTCAAAAAATACCAGCTTCAGGTCATCCAGAACGCCGCAACCCTGGCCGGCTGCCTCACGGAAGCGGGCTACAACCTGGTTTCCGGCGGCACGGACAACCACCTCATGCTGGTGGACCTGACCAATAAGGATATTACCGGCAAAGACGCCGAACAGGCTCTGGACAAGGCGGGCATTACGGTGAACAAAAACACCGTGCCCTTTGAAACCCGCTCGCCCTTTGTGACCTCGGGCGTGCGCCTGGGCTCGGCGGCCCTGACCACCCGCGGCATGAAGGAAGACGACATGCGCCTGGTGGGCGGCTTCATTGTGGAAGCCCTGGAAAAACGCAACGAACCCGCCGCACTGGAAAACATCCGCACGCGGGTGGAGGAATTTGCCCGGGCCTTCCCGTTGTTCGCCTGGTAAGCCCGCCGCACAGCCTGACGGCGACCCGGCGGCGTAGCCTCGCAGCCGGGCCGCCCTTGCATTGCGCCCGCGCGCGGCGGCATCCTGGCCGGTTTTTTCCGGCCGCAATCCTTGCAGGGGTTCTTATGCCACGCATGCCCTGGCCCGAATACTTCATGAACATCACCTACCTGGTGAGCGGGCGCTCCACCTGCCTGCGCCGCCGGGTGGGCGCGGTGCTGGTGAAGGACAAGCGCATTCTGGCCACGGGCTACAACGGCGCTCCGGCCGGGGTGCCCCACTGCCTGGAAGTGGGCTGCCTGCGCGAGCAGCTGGGCATCCCCTCCGGGCAGCGGCACGAAATCTGCCGCGGCCTGCACGCGGAGCAGAACGTCATCATCCAGGCCGCGGTGCACGGCATCAATATCCGCGGCGCGGAACTCTACTGCACCACGCACCCCTGCGTGCTGTGCAGCAAAATGCTCATCAACTGCGGCGTTCGGCATATCCTCTATGCGGAGGACTACCCCGACAACCTGGCCGCGCAGATGCTGCGCGAGGCCGGGGTTCTTGTGGAACAGCTGCCCTTCGTCCCCCCCGTGGTCAGCGCCCAAACCGGAGAAGACCCAGATGTCTGAACTGGATTACGCCCCCTTCATGCGCGAGGCCATAGCCCTGGCCGAGCGGGGCCGCTGGAAAGCCTGCCCCAACCCCACTGTGGGGGCCGTGCTGGTGCGCGAAGGCCGGGTGGCGGCCCGGGGCTGGCACCACGCCGCAGGCGAGGACCATGCCGAAGTGGCCTGCATTAAGGACGCCCGCGCCCACGGCGTGGACCCGGCGGACTGCACCCTGGTGGTCACCCTGGAGCCTTGCTGCCACCAGGGCAAAACCCCGCCCTGCACCACGGCCGTGCGCGAGGCCGGCATCAAAAAACTGGTGGTGGGCCTGAGCGACCCCAACCCCGTGGCTTGCGGCGGCGCGTGCCGCCTGCGCGAAGCCGGGCTGGAAGTGGTGGAAGGCGTGTGCGCGCAGGAATGCCGCGACCTGGTGGCGGATTTTCTGGTCTGGCAGACTAGGCGGCGGCCCTACGTCATCCTCAAGATGGCCGCCACCCTGGACGGCCGCATTGCCACCCGCAAGGGGCAATCCCAGTGGATCAGCTCCGAGCCCTCCCGGCAGGAGGTGCAGCGCCTGCGCGCGGGGCTGGGCCAGTGCGGGGGGGCGGTGCTTATCGGCGGCGGCACCTTCAGGACGGACAATCCACGCCTTACCGTACACGGCGCCGAGGGCCAGGCCCCGCAACCTCTGGCCTGCGTGCTGACCTCGCGCCTGCCCCAGCCTGATGCGGACTTTTATCTGCTTAAGGAACGGCCGGGGCAGACCATTTTTATGGCCTCGCCGGCGGCGGCGGCCTCCACCACGGCCAAGGCCCTGCGGGAAAAAGGCTGCCGCGTGCTGGCCCTGGGGCCGCGCACGCAGGGCGGCGGGCCGGACTTTGCCGGGCTGCTGCGCCTGGTGTGGGAAGATCTGCACTGCCCCTATGTGCTTTGCGAGGGCGGCGGGCACCTGGCCCTGAGCCTGCTGGAAGCCGGGCTGGTGGACGACTTCCGCCTGCACCTGGCCCCCATAATCCTGGGCGACGCGGACGCCCATCCCCTGTTTTCCGGCCGCGCGCCCCTGAGCCTGGACGAGGCCCTGCGCCTGCGCGTGAGCCGCACGGACATCTGCGGCGGGGACGTGCACATCCGCCTGCAGCCCCTGGACACGCTGCTGCCCTGAGCGGAAGACCGGCAGACGAGCGGAACGCCCCGCCCTTTCCCCAGCGGAGCTTGCCCCGCCCGCGGCCGGGCGCGAAAGAAGTTTTCGCAGGCATGGAGCCTGGGGGCACACAAAAACACCATTATCTCCTCAGGAATACAACCATGTTCACGGGTCTGGTGCAAGGCGAAGGCGAGGTGGCGGCACTGCGCCGTGCAGGCGCAGAGTGCCGTCTGCGCCTGCGGCCCTTGTTCGCCCTGCCGCAGCTTGTGGCGGGCGAATCCATTGCGGTCAACGGGGCCTGCCTTTCGGTAGAAACGTTTACGGACGAAACCTTCACGGCCTACGCCTCGGCGGAGACCCTGGCCCGCACCACCCTGGGCGCGCTGCGGACGGGCGAGCGGGTCAATCTGGAGCGGGCCCTGGCCCTGGGCGATCGCCTGGGCGGCCACCTGGTGAGCGGGCATGTGGACGGCATCGCCACAGTGCTGGAAGTGCGCGCCGTGGGGCAGTCCCTGCGCTGCCGCCTGCGCTTTCCGCCGGAGTTCGCGCCGGAAGTCATCCCCAAGGGGTCCGTAGCCCTTGACGGCATCAGTTTAACGGTCAATGATTGCGGTTCGGATTTCCTTGAGGTCAACGTTATCCCCGATACCCGCGAGCGCACGAGTATGCGCCTCTGGCGGCCCGGCACGCGGGTGAATATGGAAACGGACCTCATCGGCAAATATGTGCGGCGCGTGCTCTGCATGCCCGCCGCGGCTTCCGCCCCCCCGGACGCGGACGCCACGGCGGACGGCGCGGGCGTGACCCGCGAGCTGCTGCTGCGCAACGGCTTTATCTGATTTTTGCGCGCCCCTGCCCTGCGCCGGGGCGCATCCCCTGAAGCAAGTACGGGAGTGACCATGACAGTACACACCATCGCCGGGCAGCTGGACGCCAAGGGCCTGAAAGTGGCCATGGTGGCCGCGCGCTTCAACGACTTTATCGTGGACCGGCTCATCAGCGGCGCGCTGGACTACCTGGAGCGCCACGGCGCAAACCGGGAGGACATCACCCTGGTACGCGTGCCTGGGGCCTTTGAGATGCCCCTGGTCTGCCAGAAGCTGGCCCAGAGCGGCCGCTACAACGGCGTGCTGGCCCTGGGCGCGGTCATCCGTGGCGGCACCCCGCACTTTGACTACGTCTGCGCCGAAGCCACCAAGGGCATTGCCCAGGCCATGCTCCAGGCGGGCACACCCATCGGTTTCGGCCTGCTGACCTGCGACAGTATTGAACAGGCCATTGAGCGCGCCGGGGCCAAGGCGGGCAACAAGGGGGCGGAAGCCGCCGCCGCCATGCTGGAAACTGTCCGCGTGCTGGAGCAGCTGTAGCCCATGGCCAAAGGTAAAAACGCCACCCGCCACGGCGAGCGGGCCCAGGCCTTTCAGGTGCTCTACGGCCTCTCTTTCAGCCCGGCCGCCAGCGCCGCGGAGCTGCGCCGCCAGTTCCGCCGCTCGCCCGACGCCGCCCCGGAAGCCCCGGCCGAGGACGCCGCAACGGCGGACGCGCCCTCAGGCTTCGCCTGGGAGCTGGTGGAGGGCGTCTGGCGGGAGCAGGAGCGCCTGGATGCAGCCATTGCCCGCCACGCCCGCAACTGGCGGCTGGACCGCATGGGGCGGGTGGAACTGACCCTGCTGCGGCTGGCAGTTTATGAGATGCTCTTCCGCCCCGACGTGCCGCCCAAGGTGGCCATCAACGAGGCCCTGGAGCTGAGCCGGGAATACGGCGCGGATACCGCCAAAAACTTTATCAACGGCATTCTGGACGCCGTGGCCAAGACCCTGGAAAGCCCTTCCGGGGAAGCCCCTTCGCCCGCCCCGTCCGTCTGACCTTCTGTGGTACGCCCATGACGCACGAACGCTATAATCCGCAAGCAATTGAAGAGAAATGGCAGGCCCGCTGGCAGGCGGAAAACGCCTTTGCCTGCAGCGACGCAAGCGACAAGCCCAAGTACTATGTTCTGGAAATGTTCCCCTACCCTTCGGGCAACATCCACATGGGCCATGTGCGCAACTACGCCATCGGCGACGTAGTGGCGCGCAGCCGCCGCATGCAGGGCTACAACGTGCTGCACCCCATGGGCTGGGACGCCTTCGGCCTGCCGGCGGAAAACGCGGCCATCAAGCACCACACCCACCCCGCCGCCTGGACCTACGACAACATCGCCAATATGCGCGCCCAGCTCAAGCGCCTGGGCTATTCCTACGACTGGGCGCGGGAAATCGCCACCTGCCGGCCGGAATACTACCGCTGGGAGCAAACGTTCTTTCTGCGCCTGCTGGAAAAGGGCCTGGTCTACCGCAAAAAGGCCCCGCAGAACTGGTGCCCCTCCTGCCACACGGTGCTGGCCAACGAGCAGGTTATCGACGGCCTGTGCTGGCGCTGCGACAGCCGCGTGGTCCAGAAGGATCTGACCCAGTGGTTCCTCAAAATCACGGCTTACGGCGATGAGCTGCTGGAAAACCTGCAGAAGCTGGAGGGCGGCTGGCCGGAACGCGTGCTGGCCATGCAGCGCAACTGGATAGGCAAATCCACGGGCGCGGCCGTTGCCTTTGCCCTGGAAAAACCCGTGGAAGGCGCGGCCAGTCTGGAGGTTTTCACCACCAGGCCGGACACGCTCTTCGGCGTGACCTTCATGACCCTGGCCCCGGAGCACCCCCTGGTGGAAAAGCTCATCGCCGGGCAGCCGCAGGCCGACCAAGTGCGCGCTTTTGTGGAGCGCATCCGCAATATGGACCGACTGGACCGACAGTCCGAAACTCTGGAGAAGGAAGGCGTCTTCACCGGGGCCTATGCCCTGCACCCCTTTACCGGTGCGCGCGTGCCCCTGTGGCTGGGCAACTTTGTGCTGGCGGACTACGGCACCGGCGCGGTCATGGGCGTGCCCGCCCACGACCAGCGCGACTTTGAATTTGCCCGCAAATACGGCCTGCCCGTCAAGGTGGTCATCTGCCCCAAAGGGGAGGATCTGCAGGCCGAAGGCCTCTGCGAGGCCTTCACCGGCGAAGGCGTTATGACGGCCTCCGGCCCCTTTGACGGCCTGCCCAATGTGGAAGGCAAGGCCGCCGTGGCCGCCGCCCTGGAAAAGGAAGGCAAAGGCCGCGCCACCACCCAGTTCCGCCTGCGGGACTGGAACATCTCGCGCCAGCGCTATTGGGGCGCGCCCATCCCGGTGGTTTACTGCGAGCAGTGCGGCGTGGTGCCGGAAAAGGAAGAAAACCTGCCTGTGCTCCTGCCCATGGACGTAAAAATCCGCGAGGACGGCCGCTCCCCCTTGCCGGAGACCCCGGCCTTCGCCCAGTGCCGCTGCCCACGCTGCGGCGGCCCGGCCCGGCGGGAAACCGACACCATGGACACCTTTGTGGAGTCCTCCTGGTATTTCGCCCGCTACACCAGCGCCCGCAATACGGCAGCCCCCTTTGACCCCGCCGCGCTCAGCTATTGGCTGCCCGTGGACCAGTACATCGGCGGCGTGGAACACGCCATTTTGCACCTGCTCTATTCCCGCTTTTTCACTAAGGTTTTGCGCGACCTGGGCTTTTTCCCTGCCGGGTTGGACGAACCCTTTGCCAAGCTGCTCACCCAGGGCATGGTGCTGAAAGATGGCGGCAAGATGTCCAAATCCAAGGGCAACGTGGTGGCCCCTTCGGAGATGATCGCCAAATACGGCGCGGACACGGTGCGGCTGTTCTGCCTGTTTGCCGCCCCGGCGGAACGGGATTTCGACTGGTCCGATTCGGGCATTGAAGGGGCCTCGCGCTTTATCGGGCGGGTCTGGCGGCTGTTTATGGAGGAGCGGGAACGCCTTCTGCCCCTCAAGGCCTGCGAGGCCACGGCCCGGGACGCGCAAACCCAGGAGACCCGCGATCTGCGCCGCCGCGAACACCTTACGGTCAAAAAAGCCGGGGAGGACATGGGCGAACGCTTCCAGTGCAATACGGCCATTGCCGCCGTTATGGAGCTGGTCAACGCCATGTACCTGGCCCGCGAAAAAATGGGCCGCAGCGAAGGCGAGCGGCGGGTTTTCTCTTCCGCCATGGCCACAGTGCTGACCCTGCTCGCGCCCATCACCCCCCACGTCTGCGAAGAGCTGTGGGAGCGCCTGGGCCACGCCGACGCCCTGGCGGGCCAGGCCTGGCCCCAGTGGGACGCGGCAGCCACGGCCCAGGACATGGTTACCGTGGCCCTGCAGGTCAACGGCAAACTGCGCGGCACCGTACAGGCCCCGGCCGGCGCGGACAAAGCGGCCCTGGAGCAGGCCGCCCTGGCGGACCCCGCCGTGCAGCGCCATACGGCCGGCCTCACCATACGCAAGGTAGTGGTGGTGCCGGGCAAGCTGGTCAATATCGTGGCCAACTAGGACCTTTCAAAGTTGAAATGCCCTGGCGGCTGCGTGGGCAGACGCCCGCTATGGAGGCGTAAGCGCAATTTATTTGCGCTGTTAAGCGCCGAAACGAGCGTGCCGCAAACTTTGAGGCCGCATATCCTCAAAGGCTGCAAAACACGCCCGCTCCGGCCTTATGGCGACACCACTGCGCCCGCGCCTCTGCAGCGGGCGTCAGCGCGCCTTTTGCAACAGCACAGCCCCGGCCTTGGCCGGGGCTTTTTTACGGCCGCATGCCGAGGTAACACGATTTAATAAATTTTATTACAAGTAAACTGCAATGAAATTCATCAGACAAACAATCTGTGAAAATTTTCCTGCCCATTGACGCGGTGCAGCCGTTGCGCTACTCCATTTGGTACTCATATGCACCAATTTTTATAAGGAGGATGCGTGTTACAGGTTGTGAGAAGGTCTGGATTAGGTGAATGTTTTCACAACTACTAGGGTAATGGGGCAACTATCATGAGCTTACTTGTCTTTTGTTGCGTTGTGCTGCCCTTTATTGTGGCCATTGCGCTTTATTTCACACAAAGCGACGGCTGTCGCAAACTTCTTGTGCCTGCAGCCGTGACGGTCATGGCGCTTGCCGCCGTCATCCTGGGGGCCAACGGGGCGTTTCGCCTGGAGGCCGAAACCCTGTTCGGCATTCCGCTGGACACGCTCTTCAGCGTTCTTGACCTGTTGCTGCTGCTCTACATTCTGGGCATCGGCTGGAAGCTGGGCAGCCGGCTGGTCATGGGCATGACCGTGCTGCAGCTGGCAGGCCTGCTCTACCTCAAATTTGCGCTGCCGGAAGGGGAAGCGCCCATCGTGGCCTTTGCCCCTGACGGCCTCTCCCTCATCATGGTCATCATCATTTCTGTGGTGGGCGGCCTTATTACCATTTACGGTCTCGGCTACATGGACGTGCATGAAGAGCACCTGCACCTGCGCGTCTCGCGCAAGCCGCGCTTCTTCGCCATTATTTTCTGCTTCCTGGGGGCCATGAACGGCCTGGTGCTCTGCAACAACCTCGCCTGGATGTTTTTCTTCTGGGAGGTGACCACCCTCTGCTCCTTCCTGCTTATCGGGCACGATCAGACCGAAGAAGCCAAAACCAACGCCTACCGCGCCCTGTGGATGAACGTGCTGGGCGGCCTGGCCTTTGTCTCGGCCATGCTCTTCATTCAGAAAAGCCTGGGCACCCTTTCCACGGAGCTGGTGCTGCAGAAGATGACCGCCATGGACGTGAAAAGCACGGCCATGCTGCTGCCCTTTGCCTTCTTCTGCGTAGCTGCCTTTACCAAATCCGCCCAGGTGCCTTTTGAAAGCTGGCTCTGCGGGGCCATGGTGGCGCCCACGCCGGTCTCCGCCCTGCTCCACTCGGCCACCATGGTCAAGGCGGGCACCTACCTTCTGCTGCGCATGGCCCCGGCCTTTGCCGACACCACCATGTCCACCATTGTGGCGCTGTTTGGCGCATTCACCTTTGTGGCCACCTGCATCCTGGCCGTAAGCCAAAGCAACGCCAAAAAAATTCTGGCCTATTCCACCATCGCCAATCTGGGCCTGATCATCGCCTGTGTGGGCATCAACACCGCGGCCTCCATGATGGCGGCCACCACCATCATCATCTACCACTCCGTTTCCAAGGGCCTGCTCTTCATGTGCGTGGGCACCATTGAGCAGCGCATCGGCTCGCGCGATATTGAAGACATGCGCGGCCTGTACGGCAGGATGCCGCGCACGGCCGTCATCACGGTCATCGGCATCTTTACCATGATGCTGCCGCCTTTTGGCATGCTCATCGGCAAGTGGATGGCCATTGAAGCCATTGCCCGCGCCACCCAGGCCATGACGCCCATCGTCTTCTTTGTGGCCCTGGGCTCGGCCTTCACCGTGCTCTTCTGGGCGCGCTGGGCCGGCGTCATCGTTTCTTCGGCCAACCTGCACGAGCGCGCGCAGCCCGGCGATACCCGGCCCTCCATCATGTTCGCCCTGCGGGTGCTCTGCGGGCTGGCGCTTATTTTCTCCTTCATTGCGCCGCTGGTGCTCAAGACCTTTGTGGAGCCCTCCGTGGCCGGCGTCTATGCCCGCTTTAACCTGCACGGCGAGGGCTTTATCCCCGGCGCTTCCCTTACGGGCGCGGCGGGCTTCGGCTGGATCTACCTGCTCTTCATCCTGCTGGCCGCAGGCGCGTGGCTGGCCTGGCGCGCAGCCCGCAAAGTGCCGGACAAGGCCCATGCCGAGCCCTACTTCTCCGGCCTGATGCAGCGGAAGGACGGCCAGGTGGGCTTCAAGGGCCCCATGAACGTCTTTGAGCCGGTACGGGTGGCTAACTTCTACCTTTCCCAGTACTTCGGCGAAGGCGCCATCACCAGGGGCATAGACATCATTTCCACGGCGTTTCTGATCGTTCTCATAGGAGGTCTGCTCTGATGCTTTCCATCCTCGGCGCTCTCGGCGGCCTGCTTTTGTCGCCCCTGGCGGGCGGATTGCTTACCGGTGTGGACAGACGCCTCACGGCGCGCATGCAGTCGCGCGTGGGGCCGCCCCTGTTGCAGCCCTTCTACGACATCCTCAAACTTGTGGGCAAGGAGGCCAAGGTCACCAACGCCTGGCTGGTCTTCTGCGCCTACATCACGCTCATTGCCTCGGCGCTGGCCCTGTTCATCTTCTTTATGGGCGGCGACCTGCTGCTGCTTTTCTTCGTGCTTTCGGTGGGCGCGGTCTTTCAGGTGGTAGGTGCCATCTGCGTGCCCTCGCCCTACAGCAACGTGGGCGCGCAGCGCGAGCTGCTGCTTATGCTGGCCTATGAGCCCATCCTCATCCTGGTCTTTGTGGGCTTTGCCATGTGCACGGGCTCCTTCTCCCTGGCGGACGTTTTCAGCCTCAAGGAACCCCTGCTGCTCAAGATGCCCCTGCTCTTCCTGGCCCTGGGCTACGCCCTGACCATCAAGCTGCGCAAATCGCCCTTCGACATCGCGGCCAGCCACCACGGCCATCAGGAGCTGGTGCGCGGCGTGCAGACTGAATACTCCGGGCCCTTCCTGGCGGTCATTGAGGTGGCCCACTGGCTGGACCTGGTGCTCATCCTGGGGCTGTGCGCCATGTTCTGGCACACCAGCGTGGTGGGCATGGCCATTCTGGTGGCCGCATCCCTGTTTACGGAAATCGTCATCGACAACATCACGGCCCGGCTTACCTGGCAGTGGATGGTGCAGAAAAAGTCCCTGCTGCTGGGCATGGGGCTGGCCCTGGTAAACCTTTTGTGGCTGTACGTTGCGTAAGGAGGCGGGAAAATGGGATTTGTCGATAAAATGATCAAGCGGAGCCGGCTTAAGTCTCCGTGGATCGTGCATTTTGACTGCGGTTCCTGCAACGGCTGCGATATTGAGGTTCTGGCCTGCCTCACGCCGCTCTACGATGTGGAGCGCTTCGGCGTGGTCAACACCGGCAACCCCAAGCACGCGGACGTGCTGCTGGTCACCGGCACGGTGAACCACCGTAACCGCCATGTGCTGCAGCAGATCTACGAGCAGATGCCCGAACCCAAGGCCGTGGTCTCCATCGGCGCGTGCAACCTTTCGGGCGGCGTGTTTAAGGATACGTACAACGTGCTCAACGGCGCGCACACCGTCATCCCCGTGGACGTCTTTGTGCCCGGCTGCCCGCCCAAGCCCGAAGCCATTATCGACGGCGTGGTGCAGGCCCTGGGCGTGCTCCAGGCCAAAATGGGCATGGGCCCCACCCCGGAGCCCACCCGCATGCCCGGCGATGAGGATAATGCCCCGCCCGCGCCCGCGGAAGCGGCCGCCCCCAAGGCCGAAGACCAGCCACTGCAAAACGCGGGCTAAGGCCCGAAGGATTGCGCCATGCTTTTTGAAGCCAAGGAAGTTACGCCGGAAACGCTGCTCAGCGAAGTGCAGCAACTGGCCAACAAAAAATACCGTTTCGTGACTATGTCGCAGACCGTGGTGGACGAAAACACCCTGCGGCTCTACTACCACTTTGACGAAAACCTTACCATGACCGACCTGCGCCACAACGCCGAGCTGTGCGTGTGGGAGCCGGAGGACGCCAAAGGCATGGTCCATCTGCGCATGGACGTGAACAAGGACGCCCCCATCCCCAGCATCACGCCCGTCTACTTTTGCGCCGTGCTCATTGAAAACGAAACCCAGGACCAGTTTGGCGTGCGTTTTGCGGGCCTGCCCCTGGACTACCAGGGCGGCATGTATCTGGAAGGCGAGGTGACCCACGCCCCCTACTTCACCATGACCACCGTGCGGCGCGCCCCTGGGGCCAAGGCCGGAGCCGCCGACGCGGCCCCCAAAGGAGAGCAGGCATGAGCAACCGCACCACCGTCATCCCCTTCGGGCCGCAGCACCCGGTGCTGCCCGAGCCGCTGCACATCAAGTTTGTGGTGGAAGACGAAACCGTGGTGGGGGCCGTGCCCCAGCTCGGCTTTGTGCACCGCGGGCTGGAAAGCCTGGTGCGCGTCAAGGACTACAACCAGATGGTCTTTGTGGTGGAGCGCATCTGCGGCATCTGTTCCTGCATCCACGCCAACTGCTACTGCAACGCCATTGAGGACCTCATGGGCATCACGGCCCCGCCCCGCGCGCAGTTCTTGCGGGTGGTCTGGTCCGAGCTGCACCGCATCCACTCCCACCTGCTCTGGCTCGGGCTGTTTGCGGATTCCTTTGGTTTTGAGAGCGTCTTCCAGCAGTTCTGGCGCATCCGCGAGCACGTCATGGACATCTGTGAAGCCACGGCGGGCAACCGCGTCATCCTTTCAGTCAACGTGGTGGGCGGCGTGCGCCGCGACCTCAACCCGGACCAGATCCGCTGGATGCTCGGCCGCCTGGACGAGCTGGAAACCGGCATGCGCGAGCTGACCCGCACCATGCTGGACGACTACACCGTGCAGGAGCGCACCCGCGGCATCGGCTACCTGAGCAAGGAAGACGCCCGCCTGCTGGGCGCGGCCGGCCCCACCCTGCGCGGCAGCGGCTGGGAAATCGACGAGCGCATGCACGGCTACGCCGCCTACAAAGACCTGAACTTCATCCCCGTGGTGGAGCCGGACGGCGACTGTTACGCCCGCGCCAAGGTGCGCTTCTTTGAGGTGCTGCACGCCATTGAGCTCATCCGCGAGGCCCTGAACCGCCTGCCGGAAAGCGAGCTTACGGTCAAAACGCCCGGCAACCCCGATGGCGAATCCGTCTTCCGCGTGGAGCAGCCCCGCGGCGAGCTCTTCTACTACATCCGGGCCAACGGCACCAAAAACCTGGAGCGCATGCGCGTGCGTACGCCCACTTTCGCCAATATTCCTGCCCTGCTGCACATGCTGCCGGGCTGCAAACTGCCCGACGTGCCGGTGATCGTGCTGAGCATCGACCCGTGCATTTCCTGCACCGAGAGGTAGCGCCATGTATATGCTTCCCAACGTGTTGCGCAATCTGTCCGCCAAGCCGGCCACCAGGCTTTACCCCCTGGAGGAGCGCGAACCCTTCGCCAATTACCGGGGCGTCATCACCAACGCGGTGGAGCGCTGCATCTTTTGCAGCACCTGCGCCCGCGTCTGCCCCACCGGGGCCATTGTGGTGGACGCCAAAGGCGGCAAATGGAACTATGATCCCTTCCTCTGCGTCTATTGCTCCGCCTGCGTGGAAAAATGCCCCACCAAATGCCTGCTGCAGGAGCCCATCCACCGCAAGCCTTCGGTGAGCAAGTTCGTGGTCCACAGGGCGGGCACGCCGCGCGTCAAGAAGGCCAAGCCTGCCCCCGCCAAAGCTGAAGGAAAGTAATCCGCCGAGTTCACTGCGGAAGCTACTGCCCCAGGCCGCCCGAAGGCGGCCTGGGGCTTTGTCGGGGCATAGGGGGCAGATTCCGGCTACGCTCGCCGAAAACCGCAGGCGCTTGGGCAGCTGTCGTCTTTGGTAGTGTCCAGAGTAGTGTCCGGTAGTGTCGGTAGTGTCCAGAATTTTTCGCACATTTCGTAGCGGCCGCGTGGTCAGGATTTTTGTTCTGCCTTAAGGCACTGGTGCGCTCACCTGGCTAAAGCCGTAAAAAAGCGTCCCCTGGTAACAGGGGACGCTACAGCATCGTGCGGAACCCAAAGTTCCGCAAATGGCCCCCGTCGGGGGCAAGGTTTATTTGTCGCTTTCAGTCGCTGCCGGGGCGGCTTCCTTGGCGGGAGCAGCGACGGCAGGGGCCGCTTCCTTGGCCGGAGCGGCCTCAAGGCTGCGCGTAAGCTCAATGATAGCCATGGGGGCATTATCGCCCTTGCGGGGCATGGCCAGCTTGAGCACGCGGGTATAGCCGCCGGGCACCCCGGCGAACAGGGGGCCGATCTCGTCGAACAGCCGCTTGACCAGGGCATGGTCGTTGAGCGTCCGATAGGCCAGCCGACGGGAGTGCAGGTCGTTGCGCTTGGCAAGGGTAATCAGGGGCTCCACCACCCGGCGCAGTTCCTTGGCCTTCATTTCCGTAGTGCGGATTTTGCCGTGGAGCAGCAGCGCCTTGGCGAGATTGTGCAACAGGGCCTTGCGGTGCGCAGGCGTGCGCGAAAGTTTCCTTCCGGAATTGCTATGCCTCATTTTGCAGCTTCCTTTTCCATTCCTGATATTTCTTGTCGAAGTTGTCGACCTTCATGCCGAAGTCGAGGCCCATATCCAGCAGCACGCTCTTGATTTCGTCCAGCGATTTGCGGCCGAAGTTTTTGGTCTTGAGCATTTCGGCCTCAGTCCGCTGCACCAGCTCGCCCACCAGGGCAATGTTGGCGCTGCGCAGGCAGTTGGTAGCCCGCACGGAAAGCTCCAGGTCGTCAATGCTCTTGAAGAGATGCTCGTTGAGCTCGCCGCTGTCGCCGCTGCCGTCGCGCATGTCGCCGGAAACCCGCTCATCAAAATTGATGAATACGGAGATCTGGTCCTTGATAATCTTGGCGCTGTAGGCAATGGCGTCCTCAGGCGTCAGGGAGCCGTCGGTCCACACTTCCAACAACAGGCGGTCATAGTTGGTCATCTGGCCCACGCGGGCCTGTTCCACCGTATAAGCCACCTTGCGCACCGGCGAGAAGCTGGAGTCCAGACGGATCAGGCCGATCTCGTCGTCCAGGCCCTCGTGCATGTCGGCGGGCACATAGCCCTTGCCCATGCGGACCTCAAACTCCATTTCCAGGTCCACGTCCTCAGTGAGGGTGGCGAGGTGCAGATCAGGATTGAGCACGCTGACGTGCTGGTTGGTCTCAATCTGCCCGGCCAGGACCGGCCCGCGGGAGGAGGCCCGCAAGGTCAGGCGCTGGGGTTCCTCCGTATCCATGCGCAGGCGCACCTGCTTGATATTGAGGATGACGTCGGTAACGTCCTCCAGCACCCCGTGGATGGTGGTGAACTCGTGCTGCACCCCGGCAATCTTCACGGAAACAAAGGCCGACCCCTGCAAGGAGGAGAGCAGCACACGCCGCAAGGCATTGCCGATGGTGGTACCGTAGCCCCGCTCCAGGGGTTCGCAGATGAACTTGCCGTGGGTGGCGCTGGCGGTTTCTTCTTCGCGCACGATCTGATCCGGCTTGACCAGCTCGGACCAGTTTCGCGCGTTGATAAGGCGTTCGCCCTGTTTTATAAGCATGCGAACCCCCGGTTATTTCGAGTAAAGTTCGACGATCAGCTGCTCGTTGACGGGGAACTGGATTTCGTCGCGCTGCGGCAGAGCCTTGACCGTACCCTTGAAGGCGGCGCCGTCCGCTTCCAGCCAGGGCGGGCAACCGCGGCGGGCGATGGCCTCCTGGGCTTCGGCCAGGACGGGAATCTTGCGGTTCTTTTCGGGAATCTCAATGGAGTCGCCCACCCGCACCTGCAGGGAGGGGATGTTCACCTTGCGCCCGTTGAGGGTAAAAATGCCGTGGCGCACCAGCTGACGCGCCTGGTTGCGCGAGTTGGCAAAGCCCAGGCGGTAGACCACGTTGTCCAGGCGGCGCTCCAGCATTACCAGCAGGTTGGTGCCGGTAACGCCCTTCTGCATTTCAGCCTTTTCAAAATAGGTGTGGAACTGACGCTCCAGCATGCCATAGGCGCGCCTGGTCTTTTGCTTCTCGCGCAGCTGCACCGCGTATTCGCTCACCTTCTTGCGGGCGCGGCCGTGCTGGCCGGGGGCATAGGGGCGACGGTCATAGGCGCATTTGTCGGTAAAGCAACGGTCGCCCTTCAGAAAGAGCTTGCAGCCCTCGCGGCGGCACATGCGGCACTTGGCTTCGGTATATTTGGCCATGAATCTGATCCTCTTGCGGTTTTACGCTGTCCGCCCGGGCGGACTAGACGCGGCGGCGCTTGGGCGGCCGGCAGCCGTTGTGCGGAATGGGCGTAACGTCACGGATAAAGGCCACCTTGAAGCCCACGGACGAAATGGCGCGCATGGCGGCCTCGCGACCGGAGCCAGGGCCCTTCACATAAATGCCCACGGTGCGCATGCCGTTGTCCTGCGCCTTGCGGGCCGCCGTTTCCGCCGCCACCTGGGCGGCAAAAGGCGTGGATTTGCGGGAGCCCTTAAAGCCGCTCTGGCCCGAAGAGGCCCAAGAAACGGCGTTGCCGCGCGTGTCCGTAAACGTGATGATGGTATTGTTGAACGAAGCCTGAATGTGCGCAATGCCCACCGGCACGTTCTTCTTTTCCTTCTTTTTGACCGCTTTTTTGGGTCTGGCCATACTGCAATCCCTCTGACTGGAGCTTTTCAGATTATGCTCCGCGCGGCGGCGGAAATTCCGTTCGTCCTCACGGCAGCCTTCTACGCTGCGTCCGCTTTACAAACTGCGTCCGACGCAACCGCCAAACTTACTTCTTTTTGCCCACAGCGCCGCGGCGGGGGCCCTTGCGGGTGCGCGCGTTGGTGTGGGTGCGCTGCCCGCGACTGGGCAGGCCGCGCCGATGGCGCAGGCCGCGGTAGCAGCCGATGTCCATCAGGCGTTTGATGTTGCTGGAGATATCGCGGCGCAGGTCGCCCTCCACCTTGTAATGCTGCTCCAGCTCTTTACGGATTTCGTTCACCTCGTCGGCGGAGAGGTCGTCAATGTTCCGCTCCCAGTTGACGCCGGTGGTGTCCAGAATTTTCAGGGCCGTGGTGCGGCCGATGCCATAGATATAGGTGAGCGCAATGTCCACCCGTTTGCCGCGCGGCAAATCAACACCTGCTATTCTCGCCACAGTACGTCTCCTGCCCTAGCCCTGGCGCTGCTTGTGCCGGGGGTTTTCGCAGATAACTCGAAGCACTCCCTTGCGCCGGATCACCTTACACTTGGGGCATATTTTCTTGACGGAAGGTCTTACTTTCATTTTACATCTCCCAATACGAGCCATTGCGTTGGCCGATAAAGCCGCCGGCACAACCCGGACCGCCGCAGCCGCTGGCGGCCCGCCGCCCCACGAAAATGGGGACGGGAACGGAAATCTTTATCCGGCTTTAGGTATTCTGTCAACCATCAAACAATGGTGTGCCGGTTCAGCCCCTTGTCCGAAACGCTGAGGATGCGCGGTCCGGCCGGGGTGATGGCCACACTGTGTTCAAAATGGGCCGCCCACTGGCCGTCCCGGGTTACGGCCGTCCACTGGTCGTCCAGAATGTCCACTTCATAGGTGCCCATGGTTACCATGGGCTCAATGGCGATGACCATGCCGTTCTGCAGGGTCAGGCCCTTCATGCCGGGGCGGAAGTTGGGCACCTCGGGCTTTTCGTGCATGCGCGAACCTACGCCGTGGCCCACAAAGCGGCGCACCACATTGAAGCCCGCGGCCTCCACATAATCCTGCACGGCCGCGCCGATGCTGTACACGTCGTTGCCGGCCCTGGCCTGCTCAATGCCCACATAGAGGCTTTCTTCCGTGACCTTGAGCAGCTTGCGCACGGGTTCGCTCACCGGGCCCACAGGGAAGGTGCGCGCCGCGTCGCCCACAAAGTCCTCAAACACCACGCCCATGTCGGCGCTCACAATGTCCCCTTCCTGCAGCACGCGCGTTTCAGAAGGAAAGCCGTGCACCACCTGCTCGTTGACCGAGCAGCAGAGGGCAAAGGGATAGCCGCAGTAGCCCAGAAAGGCGGGCTTCACCTTGTAATCGGCGCACATGTCGCGCGCCAGCTCTTCCAGGCGCATGGTGGGCACGCCGGGCGCAACCATGGCGCCCAGGGCGTCCAGAATGTTGGCCACCATGCGGTTGGCTTCCCGCAGGCAGGCCACTTCCCGTTCATTCTTAATAAATGCGCCGTGATACTTCTTCATGATTCACCATCCGCGCTTAGAGCCTGCCGCTCTTGCGCGCCTTGGCCATCAGGCCCTGGTACTGGCTGGAGATCATGTGGGATTCCACCTGATTCATGAAGTCCATGGCCACGCCCACGAGGATGAGGAGGCTGGTGCCGCCAAAGTAGAACGGCACGTTAAAGTTGCTGATGAGCAACATGGGCAGCAGGCAGACAATGGAAATGTAGATACCCCCAGAGAGGGTCAGCCGCGAAAGCACAGTATCAATATATTCCTGCGTTCTGTCTCCGGGCCGGATGCCGGGGATGAAGCCGCCGTTCTTCTTCAGGTTTTCGGCCATGTCCTTGGGGTCAAAAATAATGGCCGTGTAGAAGTAGCAGAAGAAGAACATCAGCGCCACATACAGCACGTTGTAGGCCACGCCGTGGGGCGAAAACCATGCCGCCGCCTGCTTCACATAGTGGTTGGTGGAAAACTGGCCGATCGTGGCCGGGAACAAAAGCAGCGAAGAGGCGAAAATGGGCGGAATAACGCCCGCCGTGTTCAGCCGCAGGGGCAGGTGCGAATTCTGCCCGCCGTACATTTTGCGCCCGATCTGGCGCTTGGCGTAGCTGATGGGGATGCGCCGCTGGGCGCGCTCCACAAACACGATGGCCACCAGCACCGCCGCCATAAAGGCCAGAATGACCACGGCCATAAAGATGCTCATGTCCCCGGCCTCAATGAGCGCCACGGACTGGATGATGCCGCGCGGGATGCCCACCACAATGCCGCAGAAGATGATCAGCGAAATGCCGTTGCCGATGCCGCGCTCCGTAATCTGTTCGCCCAGCCACATGACCAGCACGGAACCCGCCGTGAAGGTAATCATGGTCACCAGGCGGAAATGCCAGCCCGGCGCCAGCACCACAGGCGTGCCCGCAGGGCTGGTCATGTTTTCCAGGCCCACGGCGATGCCCAGGCCCTGCACCAGGGTGATGAGCACCGTCAGGTAGCGGGTATACTGGGTTATTTTGCGGCGGCCCGCCTGGCCCTCCTCGCGCGCCATGCGCTTGACGTCCGGGCTGACTACCTGCAGAAGCTGCATGATGATGCTGGCCGAGATGTAGGGCATGACGCCCAGGGCAAAAACCGAGACGTTGGAAAGCCCGCCGCCCGAAAACATATCGAAAAGACTGAACAGCGTGCCGGACATGCTCTCAAAAAACGAAGCCAGGGCCGAGGCGTTCACCCCCGGCACCGGCACATGTACGCCGATGCGGTAGCAGCACAGAATCAGGAAGGTCCAGCCCAGCTTTTTGGTCAGCGAGGCCTGTCCTGCCGTCACATTTGCCGATCCTACTGCCATGTATCACCTGCCGTAAAAACCCGTTGTGGTGCTGCGCCGGGGCCTTGCAGCGGGCCGAAGACCGCCGCGCCACAGCGCGGCCGGGGCCTCGCCCGGCTGGACGAAAACCCCGGCTCTCTCGTCATCCGCAAAAGCCTTACTCCGCCGGAACAGCCTCAAGCTCGTTGACGCTGCCGCCGGCCTGGCGGATTTTTTCCGCCGCGGCCTTGCTGAATTTGTGGGCCTCCACCGTCAGGGCCTTGGAGAGATCCCCGCGCGAAAGCACCTTCACCGGCGCGCCCATGCGGGCCAGGCCGCGGGCGTAAATGTCGTCCAGGGTGATGGACGTCTGCTCGCCGAAGGCGGCGGTGAGGCTGTCCAGATTGATGACGTCGTAGGTCACCTTGAACAGATAGTTCTTAAAGCCGTGCTTGGGCAAACGCCGCTGCAGGGGCATCTGGCCGCCCTCAAAGCCGGGGCGCACGCCGCCGCCCGCACGGGCGTTCTGGCCCTTGTGGCCCTTGCCCGAGGTGCCGCCCAGACCGGAACCCGCGCCGCGGCCCACGCGACGGCGGGTCTTGCGCTCTTCCGGAAAGGGAAAAAGATTGTGCAGTTGCATGGTCTATGTCCTCCGGCCGTTATTCAACGACGGCCACCATATGCGGAACTTTGGCGATGATGCCCCGAATGGCCGGGGTGTCCTTGAACGTCCGGACCTTTTCGCGACGCTTGAGGCCCAGGGCGTCCAGCAGCTTGCGTTGCGCGGGCGTTGCGCCAATGCGCGAGCGCACCAGTTTGACCTTGATTTCTGCTGCCATGACTACTTCCTCGGAGCTTCCAGCTTCTTGCCGCGCAGGGCCGAGACGTCGGCCGCGCTGCGCAGGGCACCCAGGCCCTGCATGGTGGCGCGAAGCACGTTGTGCGGGTTGTTGGTGCCGATGGCTTTGGCCAGCACGTCGCGCACGCCCACGGCTTCCATCACCGCGCGCACAGCGCCGCCGGCGATGATGCCCGTGCCTTCGGAGGCGGGCTTGAGCATGACGCGCCCGGCGCCGAAGCGGCCCAGCACCTCATAGGGCAGGGTGCCCTCCACCAGGGGGATCTGCACGCGGTTCTTGCGGGCGCGTTCCGTGGCTTTGCGCAGGGCCTCAGGCACTTCCTGGGCCTTGCCCAGACCGAAGCCCACGCCCCCCTTGCCGTCGCCCACCACCACCAGGGCGCTGAAGCTGAACCGGCGACCGCCCTTGACCACCTTGGCCACGCGGTTGAGGGAAACGATTTTTTCGATTTCGCCCAGTTCGTTCTGCTGGGTTTCGCTATTTTCCTGACGCATACTAGAACTCCAGGCCGCCTTCGCGGGCGCCGTCGGCCACGGCCTTGATCCGGCCGTGATAAAGATACCCGTTGCGATCGAATACCACCTGACTGATATTCTTTTCCTTGGCCAGGCGGGCAATTTCCTTGCCCACACGTTGGGCGCCGCTCAGGTTGCAGTGCAGGCCCGGTTCCGCTTTGGCCAGCGTGAGGGTGGAGGCGGCCGCCAGGGTCGCGCCGTCCACGTCGTTCACGATCTGGGCGTAGATGTGCAGGTTGGACCGGAAGACCACCAGACGCGGCCGTGCGGCCGTGCCGTTGACCTTTTTGCGGATGCGAATCTTGCGGCGCTGCCGGGATGAGTTCTTGCTGTTGATCATGACGCGCTCCCTACTTCTTGCCGCCGGACTTGCCCACCTTGCGGCGGATGGTCTCGGTCACATACTTGATGCCCTTGCCCTTGTAGGGCTCAGGCTTGCGGATGCGACGGATCTTGGCGGCCATTTCGCCCACCAGCTCCTTATCAATGCCGGAGAGGGTCAGCACCTGGCCTTCCACCGTCGCCTTGATGCCTTCGGGCAGATCCACCACCACAGGGTGGGAGTAGCCCACGGAAAGCTCGATGAGGTTGCCT
Source organism: Desulfovibrio legallii (assembly GCF_900102485.1). Lineage (NCBI taxonomy): Bacteria > Pseudomonadati > Thermodesulfobacteriota > Desulfovibrionia > Desulfovibrionales > Desulfovibrionaceae > Desulfovibrio > Desulfovibrio legallii. Next base: position 37,009 of record NZ_FNBX01000011.1, read on the forward strand.
TTCACCGCCACGCGGTAGCCCACGCCGATGACTTCCAACCCCTTGGAAAAACCCTTGGTCACGCCTTCAATGCAGTTGGCGAGCAGCGTGCGCCGCAGGCCGTGCTGGGCGCGGGTCTGCCGCTCGTCGTCCACCCGGGTAAGGGTAAGGTGGCCGTCGGCCAGTTCGTACTTGAGCAGGGGGCAGACAGGGGTGCACAACGTGCCCTTGGGGCCCTTCACTTCCACAACGTCCGTTCCGATCTTGACGTCAACGCCATTGGGAACGGGAATGGGCAGTCTACCTATTCTCGACATGGTGCACCGCCTACCAGATTTCGCACAAAAGTTCGCCGCCCACTTTCTTCTCTTGGGCGGTCATACCGTCCAGCACACCGCTGGACGTGGACAATATGCAGATGCCGAGGCCGTTCTGCACCCTGGGGATCTGGTGCGCGCCCACATACACCCGGCGACCGGGCGTGCTCACGCGCTTGAGCCCGGTAATGACGGGCCGGCCCTTTTCGTAGCGCAGGGCGATGGTGATGTTCTTCTCGTCCAGGGCCACGTCTTCCACATAGCCTTCCTGCTTGAGGATGGCGGCCAGCGCTGCCTTCATTTTCGAGCGCGGCACTTGCACATCCTTATGCAGGGCCAGGTGCGCGTTGCGGATGCGGGTGAGCATGTCCGCAATAGGGTCTGTCAACATGAAATGCTCCTGAGAGGTTGGGGGCGGGGTTGACGGCCCCATGCCGCCACTTCCCGCGGGCGCGCGCAGCGCGCCCCGGACCGCCGTGCGGCGGTCCTGAAAAACCGTGCTACCAGCTGGACTTGCGCACGCCCGGCAGATCGCCCTTGAGGGCAAGATTGCGGAAGCAGATACGGCAGACGCCGAACTGGCGCAGGAAGGCGCGCGACCGACCGCAGAGCGGGCAGCGGTTGTAGGCGCGGGCGCTGAACTTGGGCTTGCGCTTGGCCTTTACTTCCAAAGAAGTACGGGACATGGCTTGACTCCTACTTGCGGAACGGCATGCCCAGCTGGTCCAGAAGGAACTTGCCCTCCTTGTCCGTGGCCGCCGTGGTGACGATGGTGATGTTCATGCCCTTGGGGTTTTCCACGCGGTCCACCTCAAGCTCGGGGAAAATGGTGTGCTCTTTGATGCCCAGGGTGAAGTTGCCGCGCCCGTCAAAGCCACGGTCGGGAATGCCGCGGAAGTCGCGCACGCGGGGCAGAGCGAAGTTCATGAGCTTGTCCAGAAAGTCCCACATGCGGTCCTTGCGCAGGGTCACGCGCGCGCCGATGGGCATCCCTTCGCGCAGCTTGAAGGCGGCGATGGACTTTTTGGCGCGGGTCACCACAGCCTTCTGGCCGGCAATGGCGGTAAGCTCCGCCACGGCCTCTTCCATGAGCTTGTTGTTCTGGCTGGCCGCGCCCAGGCCGATGTTCAGAGAGACTTTTTCAATCCCGGGCAGTTGCATGGACGAGGAGTAGCTGAACTCCTTTTGCAGTACCGGAACCACCTTCTCTCTATATATCTTTTCAAGGCGTGTCATCGTTTCACCTTATTCCATGACTTCGTTGCACTTTTTGCAAAAGCGCACTTTCTTTTCCTTGCCCTCGGACTCAATGGTCCGATAGCCCACGCGCGTGGCCTTGCCGCAGGCGGAGCACACAACCATGACGTTGGAGACATGGATGGGCATCTCTTTCTCCACGATGCCGCCGGGCTGCTGGGCATAAGGATTGGGACGCATGTGGCGCTTGACCAGATTGGCCTTTTCCACCACCACTTTGTCCTTCTTGCGCAGGATCTTGAGCACCTTGCCGATCTTGCCCGCGTCCTTGCCGGCGATTACCATCACCTTGTCGTCCTTGCGGATGCGATACGTTTTCATGACGGTCTCCTACAGCACTTCCGGGGCCAGCGAAATAATCTTCATAAAGTTCTGGGCGCGCAGCTCACGGGCCACGGGTCCGAAAATACGGGTGCCCACGGGTTCGCCCTGGCTGGACAAAAGCACGGCGGCATTGCCGTCAAACTTGATGTAGCTGCCGTCGGCCCGGCGCACTTCCTTGGCCGTGCGCACGATGACGGCCTTCATCACGTCGCCCTTCTTCACTTTGCTGTGGGGCATGGCTTCCTTGACGGAAACCATGATGACGTCGCCCACCGAGGCGTAGCGGCGGTGCGAACCGCCCAGCACCTTGATGCAGGCGACCTTTTTGGCGCCGGAATTGTCGGCGACCTGAAGCGTGGACTCAACCTGAATCATGGCGCTACCCTACACGGCTTTTTCAATGACGGAGACCAGATGCCAGCGCTTATTGCGCGACAGGGGACGGTACTCCACAATCTTGACTTTGTCGCCCATACCGCATTCGTTCATGGGATCATGAGCCGTGAACTTTTTGCGGCGCCTCACATACTTTTTGAGCAGCGGGTGCTTGACCAGGGTTTCGACGCGCACAACAATGGTCTTGTCGTTTTTGTCGCTCACCACGATGCCGGTCAGCGTTCTGCCCTTGCGATCTTCCAGAGTGTGCATCTTACGCCCTCTGTTCCTTTTCGTTGAGAATGGTCTCCATACGCGCCACCTGGCGACGCATGACCTTGAGCTCGGAAGTTTTCTCAAGCTGGGCCATGGCGTGCTTGAAGCGGGCGTGCATCATTTCCTGGCGCTGTTCAGCCAGCTTGCCGCGCAGTTCTTCGGCGCTCATGGCGCGCAGGGCGGCAACGTCGGGCCTGGCGGCGTCGGTCTTCTTTTTGGCAGCCATCTTACAGGCCCTCCCTCAGCACGATAACGGTCTTCACAGGCAGCTTGTGCGCGGCGCGGGTGAGCGCCTCGCGGGCCAGGTCCAGGCTCACGCCGCGGATCTCATAGAGCACGCGGCCGGGCTTGACCGGCGCGCACCAGCCCACGGGAGCGCCCTTGCCGGAACCCTGACGGGTTTCCAGAGGCTTGGCCGTCACGGGGCGATCGGGGAAGATGCGGATCCAGACCTTGCCGCCGCGCTTGATGTGCCGCATCATGGCGATACGCGCGGCTTCAATCTGCTGGCTGGAAAGGTGCCCGTGCTGCACCGCCTTGAGGCCGATGTCGCCGAAGGCAATGGTGGCGCCGCGGGAGGCCAGGCCGCGCAGGCGGCCTTTCTGCCACTTGCGGTATTTAACTTTTTTGGGCGCAAGCATTACTATTCAACCTCTTTGTCAAGGATTTCACCCTTATAGATCCACACCTTGACGCCAATGATGCCGTAGGTGGTGCGCGCTTCGGCAAAGCCGTAGTCAATATCGGCGCGCAGGGTCTGCAAGGGCACGCGGCCGTCGCGGTACCATTCGGTGCGGGCGATTTCCGCGCCGGCAAGGCGTCCGGCGCAGGTCACCTTGATGCCTTCGCCGCCAAACTTGCGGGCCATGGAAACCGTGCGTTTCATGGCGCGGCGGAAGGCCACGCGGCGCTCCAGCTGCTGGGCGATGTTTTCGGCCACCAGCTGGGCGTCCACTTCGGGACGACGGATTTCATTCACTTCCAGCGAAAACTCGCGGCCGAATTTCTGCCGCAGGTCGGCGCGCAGCTTTTCAATTTCCACACCCTTGCGCCCGATGACAATGCCGGGGCGAGCCGTGGACAGGATGAGCCGTACCTTGCCGCCGGCGCGCTCGATCTCAATCTTGGAAAGCCCTGCATGGTACAGGAGCTTCTTGACGAACGCGCGGATTTTGCTGTCCTCGTAGACAAAGGCAGGGTATTCCTTCTTGCTGAACCAGCGGGACTGCCAGTTTTTGTTGTACCCAAGCCGGAACCCGAACGGATGTACTTTCTGACCCATAGCCTATTCCTGCCCTTCTGCGAGTATGACGGTGATGTGGCTCGTGCGCTTGCGGATCTTGGTGGCCCGGCCCTGGGCACGGGGCATGAAGCGCTTCCAGGAGGGGCCCTCGTTGACGACGATTTCCTTCACCACCATGGCGTCCACATCCACGCCGCCCAGCTGCGAGGCATTGGCGAGCGCGCTTTTAACCACGCCGTAGAGCACGCCGGCGGGCTTGTTGGGCGTAAAGCGGAGGAGGTTCATGGCCTCTTCCACCCCCAGGCCCTGCACGTTGCGGGCCACCAGGCGGGTCTTGCGCGGCGAGACGCGCTGGAACTTGGCGATTGCTTTGGATTCCATATCCCTACCCTACTTCTTGGCGGCCTTGGCCTTTTTATCGGCGGCGTGCCCATGAAAGGTGCGGGTGGGCGAAAACTCGCCCAGTTTGTGGCCCACCATGTTTTCGGTGACAAACACCGGCACGAACTTCTTGCCATTATGCACCGCGAAGGTCAGCCCCACCATTTCGGGCAGGATGGTCGAGCGGCGCGACCAGGTCTTGAGCACGCGGCGGTCACTGTTGGCCACGGCGCTGTCGACCTTCTTCATCAGATGGCCGTCCACAAACGGCCCTTTTTTCAGCGATCTCGGCATGAGCTACTCCTACTTCTGGCCGCGGCGTTTGATGATCAGCCGGGAAGAAGGCTTCTTCCTGTCACGGGTCTTGTAGCCCTTGGCGGGCATGCCCCAAGGCGACACGGGGTGCCGGCCGCCGGAGCTGCGGCCTTCGCCGCCGCCCAAGGGGTGGTCGATGGGGTTCATGGCCACGCCGCGCACCTGGGGGCGACGGCCCAGCCAGCGGTTGCGGCCGGCCTTGCCCAAAGAGATGGTTTCGTGGTGCAGGTTGCCCACCTGGCCCACCGTGGCCACGCACATGGCCAGGACCTTGCGCACTTCGCCCGAGGGCAGGCGCAGCAGGGCGTATTTGCCCTCCTTGGCCACCAGCTGGGCATAGGCCCCGGCGGCGCGGCAGATCTGCCCGCCCTTGCCGGGGTAGAGCTCCACGTTGTGGAGCACCGTGCCCACGGGAATGCGCAGCATGGGCAGCGCGTTGCCGGGCTTGATGTCGGCCGTTTCGCCGCTGCGTTCATTAACGCCGGCCATGACCGTATCGCCCTGCTTCAGGCCCACGGGCGCGAGGATATAGCGCTTTTCGCCGTCCGCGTAGTGCAGAAGGGCGATGCGGGCCGTGCGGTTGGGGTCATATTCAATGTGGGCCACAGTGGCCGGAACGCCGGTTTTATCGCGCTTAAAGTCAATGATGCGGTACAGCCGCTTGACCCCGCCGCCGCGACGGCGGCTGGTGACGCGCCCCAGATTGTTGCGACCGGCCTTTTTGGTCAGGCCCTCGGTGAGGGACTTTTCGGGCCGCGTCCGGGTGATTTCCTCAAAATCGGAAACCGTCTGGAAACGACGTCCCGCGGAGGTCGGCTTCAGCTTGCGGACAGCCATGATTACACTCCCTCAAAGAACTCGATTTTGTCGCCCTGGCGCAGCGTCACATACGCTTTCTTGAAGCCGGGCTTGCGGCCCACCACGCGGCCCTGACGCTCCCTGTTCCGGGGGGCGTGGCGCACCACGTTGACCGCTTCCACCTTAACGTCAAAGGCCTGCTCGACGGCCTTTTTGATTTCCATCTTGTTGGCCCCGGTGTGGACCAGGAAGGCCACCTGCCGCGCTTCGTCCTTGACCAGGGTGGTCTTTTCCGTCAGCAGGGGCTTGAGCAGAACAGAAGTGCTTTCCATGATTAAGCCCCCTTCCTGGCGAAGCGCGCCGCAACGGTTTCCAGGGCGCCTTCCAGCAGCACCAGCTGCTTGTGCCGAAGAATCTCCAGCACGCTGAGGTTGTCCGCCGTGGTCAGCGTCAGGCCCGGAATGTTGCGGGCCGAGCGGCACAGGGTTTCATCCGCGCCGGGCGCGACGATAAGGGCCTTGGTAAGGCCCAGAGCGGCGGCCACTTTGGCGAAATGCTTGGTCTTGGCTTCGGGCAGGGCGATCTCTTTGACCACCAGCAGGCTGTCCTCGGCAAGACGGCTCGAAAGGGCCATCTTGAGGGCCAAGGTCCGCACCTTGCTGTTGACCTTGAAGCTGTAGTCGCGCGGGCTGGGGCCGAAGATGACGGCGCCGCCCCGCCACACGGGGGAGCGGTTGGAGCCCGCCCGGGCGCGGCCGGTGCCCTTCTGCTTCCAGGGCTTGACGCCGCCGCCGGAAACCAGGGCGCGGGTTTTGACCATGTGGGTGCCGGCGCGCTTGGCGGCCATCTGGGCACGCACCACAAGGTGGAGGATTTCCGGACGGACCTCCACTTCAAACACGTCGGAAGCCAGCGTCACTTCACCGCTTTCCTGTTTGTTTTGATCGTAAACTTTCACGGTAGCCATCGCTGCTTCCCCTACTGCTTGCGGATCAGCACCAGCCCGTTTTTGGGGCCGGGCACAGAGCCTTTGACCAGGATGACGTTATCCTCAGGACGCACGTCAACGATGGTCAGGCCCAGTTCCGTCACGGTTTCATTGCCCCAATGGCCGGCCATTTTCCGGCCCTTGAAGACGTGGCCGGGAAAAGTGTTGTTGCCTACGGAGCCGTTGTTGCGGTGCACCTTTTCGCAGCCGTGGGTGTCCTTGGAGCCGGCGAAGTTCCAGCGGCGCATGCGGCCCTGGTAGCCTTTGCCCACGCTGGTGCCGGTCACCTTAACCTTGTCGCCGGCGGCGAACATGGCCACGGTGAATTCCTGCCCCAGCTCCTGCTCCGGCGCGCCTTCCAGACGGATCTCGCGCAGGTGGCGGAAAAGCCCCTTGCCCGCTTTGGCCAGATGGCCGCGCAGGGGCTTAGTGGTGTGCTTTTCCTTGGCGGCGGTCAGCGCAATCTGTACGGCGTTGTAGCCGTCCGTCGCCAGGGTTTTGACCTGCGTGACGGGGCACGGCCCGGCCTCGATCACCGTGACGGGCACGGCGGCGCCGGCGCCGTCAAAGATGCGGGTCATACCGAGTTTACGACCCAAAATTCCCATTTTCTCAGCCATGACTGCCTCTCGCTAGAGCTTGATTTCCACGTCCACACCGGCGGGCAAAGAAAGCTTGCCCAGCGCGTCGACGGTCTGCTGCGTGGGTTCCAGAATGTCCATGAGCCGCTTGTGGATGCGCATCTCAAACTGCTCGCGCGACTTTTTGTCCACGTGCACGGAGCGCTGGACGGTGTACTTGTGAATGTTGGTGGGCAGGGGGATGGGTCCCGCCACACCGGCACCGGTATTGCGCGCCGTATCCACGATTTCCGCAACGGCCTTGTCCAGGATGCGGTAATCGTAGGCTTTGAGCTTGATCCGAATGCGATCGCTGCTAACTGTCGTCATTGTGCCTACTCCGTTTGCAAAAACATCCCACGCGGCCCCAGGGCGGCAACGCGGGCTCCTTCACAGCATACACGGGCCATGAAGCGTGGCCCAGAAGGCCGGCCTCACCCTCAAGGGACGATAACGGAGCAACGTAAGGGGCTGCGCTGTTGCGCGCATCACGCCTGAACGATCAGGAAATTCGGAAGATGTGGACGCCCGGACGCGCCCTTGTGCATCATCCGCGTGATGCTCCCCGGCGTCGCCCAGGCCAGGCCACCGCAGAAAAGCAGTGGCGCGGCGGTCCCGCAGGGTCACCAAATGGGGTTCTCCCCCAACCTTACAGCCCCGGGTCACGCGCCGCCTTGCGAGGCTGCGGTGGGGTCCGTCCTTGGGCTGGAACGGCTCGACATTGTTCGGCATTTGGCAACGCCTGCACATGTCAAAACCCGTGACGCGCGGCACGCCGCCGCCAAGGGCACATCAGGACGGGCTCAACCCGCCCTTCCCTGCCGTCCAGGGAATGCCGCCACAGCTTGCAGCGGCAACGACTGGATTAGCCCAGTACTCCCCCGGCGTCAAGTTTTTTCCCCATTTTCCTGCCAACCTTTTTATTTCCGTTGCCTGCCGCCCCGTTGCGTCTCGTACTTTGCTTCACAATACAAGGGGTTATTGACACAGACCCTCGATGCTGTATATCCTAATTAAATTAATACAAATTGGCATTTGCTCACCCTACCCAACCGCCGCCCCCGGCCGGGAGGACTCTTATGGCATTTGATCAGGCCCAGCGCGCCCGCCAAAACAGCTACCAGGATACTGTTATCCATTTTATAAATAAGGATAAAGGGCACATCCTGACCGTAAGCGACGACCAGGCCTTCTGTACCCAGCTGCGCCTTACCCTGGCCCGGGAGCTGGGCCTTGCCGACGCCGGCTGTCTCACCCTGCTCACCGGCCCCAGCCAGCTGGTCCGCCGCCTGCGCGAGCTGGAATCCGCCTATCCCGTCATCCTGCTGTTTCTGGAGCGCGCTTTGGCGGGCCAGGACCAGAGCCTTCTGGTCAAGCACCTGCACCAGACCTTCCCTGGGCTCAAGATCATCATCCTCACCACCGAGGTTCCGCGCGAGCGGCTGCTGCTACTGCACGAGCTGGGGGCGGACAACGTTATTGCCAAGCCGGTGTCGGCCAACACCCTGATTGAAAAAATGGCCTTTACCATCAGGCCCCAAAGCCGCATCGGCAAGGCCATAGACCTGGCCCGCGCCCTGCTGGAGCAAAAAAAGTACGCCGAAACCCTGGACGCCTGCGCCAAAATCCTGGCGCTCAAGCCCGGCAGCGCCGCCGCCTACCTGCTCATGGGCGACGCCTACCGCGAAACGGGCGCCTATGACAAAGCCCGCACAGCTTACGAAACCGCGGCCAGCGGCGCGGATCTCTACCTGGCCCCCCTGCAGCGCCTGGCTGAGCTTTACGAAGCCACCGGCGACAAGGCCCGCCTCAAGGAGTGCCTGGAACGCCTGGACGCCCTCTCCCCCCTCAACGTGGACCGCAAGGTCAGCCTGGGCTCCGTCAACCTGGAGCTCGGCAATACGGAAAAGGCCGAGGAATATTTTGACAAAGCCGTGGTCCAGATGCAGCACGACGCCCTGGACGGCCTGAGCGCCCTTTCCGGCCGCATTGCCGACATCTATACGGACCGCGACCCCGGCAAAGCCGAAAAATACCTGCGCAACAGCCTTGAAATAAAAGAAAAATATCTTTCGCGCAACGACATTGCCCTCTTCAACCGCCTGGGCCTCAGCCTGCGCCGCCAGGGCCGCTGGCAGGACGCCGTAACCGAATACCGCCGCGCCCTCAAGCTGGCCCCGGACGACGCCAACCTGTACTACAATCTGGGCATGGCCCTGGCCGAAGGCCGCGACTTTCCCCAGGCCAAGGCCCATATGCTCAAAGCCCTGGAGCTCAACCCCCAGCTGCCCCGCACCGGAGCCACCATCGCCTTCAACTGCGGGGCCGTCTTCCTTCAGACCGGGGACCGCGCCCGCGCCGCGGGCTTTTTTCGCCAGGCGCTGGAGCAGGAGCCGGACTTCAAAGCCGCCCAGGAGGGCCTTGCCCGCTCCGGCGGGTAGCCGCTTCTCCCAGCCGCTGCGCACAGCCGCCAGATGCCTGCGGCCGCCGCAAAACAGCCCCGGCAACGACAGGCAGGGCGCTTGCTGCCGCGCCTGCGCCGTTGTCAGCGCATCGCGCAGGTCAGATGCCCTCGCCGCGCGGATGAAGGGCTTTGGCGATGCAGGCGGCGGCGTAGTTCAGATCCGCTTCCGTATGCGCGGCCATGACGGTGAGCCGCAGCCGGGCCGCGCCCCGGGCCACAGTGGGGTAACGGATGCAGGGGATGAAGACGCCCATGCGCAGCAACGCCGCGCCGGCGCGACGGGCCTTTTCTTCGTCGCCCACCAGGATAGGAAAGATCGGCGTATCCGCGGCAGCGGGCAGGCCCAGATCCCTGAGGTTGCGCGCCATGCAGGCCGTGTTTTCCCGCAGGCGGCGCACCAGCTCAGGGTGCGCCATGATCTGCGCCAGACCCGCGTGCGCGGCCGCCACCGTGGCGGGGGAAAGCGCAGTGGTAAAGATAAAGGGCCGGGCCGTGTTGCGCAGCAGGTCGCACAGCTCCCGCGAGCCGCAGATCGCGCCGCCTTCGCTGGGCACGGCCTTGCTCAGCGTGGTCATGACGATGGGCACGTCCTCATGGCTGAGGCCGAAATGCTCCAGGCTGCCCCGTCCCGTGGCCCCCAAAACGCCGGTGGCGTGCGCGTCGTCCACCATAAGGGGCAGGCCGTAGCGGCGGCTGATGCGCGCCAGCTCCGGCAGGCGGGCCACATCGCCGTCCATGCTGAACACGGAATCGGTGACGATGAGTCCCTCCCGCGGCCGCTCCCGCCTGATCTTCGCTTCCAGATCCGCGGGGTCGTTGTGGGCGTAGACCACGGTGTGCGCCCGCGCCAAGCGGCAGCCGTCAACAATGCTGGCGTGGTTGAGCGCATCGCTGAAGATGTGGCTTCCCGCGCCGCACAGGGCGCTGATGGCGCCCGCATTGGCCGTATAACCGCTGTTGCACAGCAGGGCGGCCTCGCTGCCCTTAAAGCGGGCCAGCAGCTTTTCCAGCCGGACATGGGGCCGCAGGTTGCCCGAAACGAGCCGCGAACCCCCCGCGCCCACGCCATAGGCCTTCACGGCCCGCACGGCCGCGCGGAGGATTTCCGGCCGGTTGTTGAGGCCAAGATAGCTGTTGGAACAGAACAGCAGCACGCGGCGGCCGTCCATAACCACCTCGCGCCCCTGGACGGATTCCATCAGGTACGGCGTCCTGTACAGGTGAGCGGCCTTGACGGCGGCCAGCCGGGCGGCGAAATCCATACCCCTCCTCAGCGCAGCTCCACCATGACGGGCTGCCGCTCAAGGTAATCTATGCAGCGGGGCACGTCGTCCGCACCGCCCCGAAAAAGAAACACCCGCCCGCCCTGTTCGCTCCCGCGTTCCTTGATATGGGGGATGCGCACATAGCCCCGCCCGCGCGCGGCAAAATACCCGATGGTGTAGTCCGGATCGTCGGATATGCACAATTCACCAATAATCCAGGGGCAGTGCGCCACCTTGGTGGCCAGGCACAGGGCTTCCTGCATATGGCGTTTGCCCCCGCCGTCGTTGCCGACGTAGTCCATGCAGGTGGCGCGCACGCCGCGCGCTTGATCCGGCTCCAGCCGCTGCAGGCTGTCCGCATGCAGCAGCACGGCCCCGCGCATGGGCCGGACGTTATAGAGCAGGGGCAGGACGCGCTCCGGGTCCAGGCCCAGCCGCCGCAGTTCCGCGGCCAGCACGGCCCGCGCCGCAGCTGCGTCGCGCACCGCCGGCTCCAGCACCGGCAGCGGCGGCAGGTGAAGAATAGGCAGGGTTATGGCCCGCACAGTCAGGGTAAGGGTGTCGGGTTCGCCGTTGGGATGTTCCAGGGCCCGCCGGGCCAGGGCCTCCAGGGCCGCCGCCGCCTGCGCGCGCTCCACAATGCGCTCCGCCCCTGAAACATGCCGCGAGCCTTTTTCGGCCCGCATTTTAATGCTGAATGCCATGGATGCGTAAACCTTTGGGCAACCGGCGGCGCAACGGGCTGTCGCGCGGCTGCGGCTGCAAACCGGATGCCCCCGGCGCAGTTTCACGGCAGAGCCGCACCCTGCTTTTCACTGCGTTGCGGGAGGGAAGATAATTATGATAGCGCCAACGCCGCCGGCTGACAATGCGCCGCAATGGCCGCCACGCCGGGGCAGCGGCTGCGCCGTCGGCTTCAGCGCGCAGTTTCCCGCCCCGGCCCGGCCGCCGGGGCTTTTATTCCTGCCGGGCATCTGCTACACAAGGGCCACGCGCCGCGCTGCACGCGGCCGGCCAAGGAGGCCTGTATGAAAGTCGTCATCCTATGCGGCGGCAAGGGCACGCGCCTGCGCGAGGAAACCTCGGTCAAGCCCAAGCCCATGGTGGAAATCGGCGGACGCCCCGTGCTCTGGCACATCATGTCCATCTACGCCCGTTTCGGCTTCAAGGATTTTATCCTCCCCCTGGGCTACAAGGGGGAGGTCATCAAACAATATTTTCACGACTACAACATGCGCAACACGGACTTTACCGTGGATCTTAAAAGCGGTGCGCTTACGGTCTATCCCAACCATGTGGAGGACTGGCGGGTGACGCTCTGCGATACCGGGCAGGAAACCCTCAAGGGCGGCCGCCTCAAACGGGTAGCCAAATACATTGATACGGACCGCTTCATGGTCACTTACGGCGACGGCGTGGCGGATATCAACCTGGACCAGCTCATCGCCTTCCACCAGCAGTCTGGCTGCATGGGCACTTTTACGGGCGTGCGCATGCCCTCGCGCTTCGGCTCCGTGCGCACGGACGCCGCGGGCAAGATTCTTTCCTGGGAAGAAAAGCCCCTGCTCAACGAGTACATCAACTGCGGCTTCTTTGTCTTTAAGCGGGAGTTTCTGGACTACCTGAGCGAAGACGAAAGCTGCGACCTGGAAAAAGAACCCCTCCAGCGCCTGGCCGCCGAGGGGCAGCTTTCCATGTATCCCCATCCCGGACAGTGGCAGTGCATGGATACCCTGCGGGATTCGCTTTTCCTCAACGAGCTGTGGGATTCGGGCCGCGCCTTCTGGGCCTGACGCGCAAGGAGCGGAAAACATGTTTGCAGACGCATACAAAGGACGCCGGGTGCTGGTCACCGGGCACACGGGCTTCAAAGGTTCCTGGCTGGCGGCCTGGCTCACCCGCCTGGGCGCGGCGGTGGCGGGCTTTGCCGACGGCGTGCCCACCAGCCCCTCGCACTACGAGGCCATGGGCCTCGGCGCGCACCTGGCGGCCGACCTGCGCGGCGACATCCGCGACCGCGAGGCCATGGTCCGCGCGGTGCGCCAGTTCCGGCCCGAAGTGGTCTTCCACCTGGCGGCCCAGGCCCTGGTGCGCAAATCGTATGAAGACCCGGCAGCCACCTTCGAGGCCAACGCCCTGGGCACCCTGAATATGCTGGAGGCCGTGCGCGCCTGCCCCGACGTGCGCGCTGTGGTCATGATCACCTCCGACAAATGCTACCGCAACGACGAATGGGTCTGGGGCTACCGCGAAACCGACCACCTGGGCGGCAGCGACCCCTATTCCGCCTCCAAGGGCTGCGCCGAAATCATCGCCCATTCCTATTTTGCCAGCTTCTTCAAAGATGGCCCGGCCTGCGCCACCGTGCGCGCGGGCAACGTCATCGGCGGCGGGGACTGGGCCCAGGACCGCATCGTGCCGGACTGCGCCCGCGCCTGGGCCGCCGGCAAGCCCGTGCGCATCCGCAGCCCCTGGGCCACCAGGCCCTGGCAGCTGGTGCTTGAGCCGCTCTCCGGCTACCTCTGGCTGGGCGCGCGCCTGCTTACGGGGCAGAACACGCCCTTTGACCTGCGCGGCCAGGCCTACAACTTCGGCCCGGCAGCGGACGTCAACAACACGGTGGCCGAGGTGGCGGCCGCCCTGGGCCGGCACTGGCCGGGCTTCCAGTGCGAGATGGACGCCGCCGGCCAGGCGGGCATGAAGGAATGCACCCTGCTCAAGCTCTGCTGCGACAAGGCCCTGGCCCATCTGGGCTGGAAGGCCACCCTGAACTTTGAGGAAACCATCCGCTATACAGCGGAATGGTACCACAGCTTCTATCAGGGCGCAGGCGGCAAAAAGCCCCAGCATATGCTGGATTTCACCCTGGGGCAGATCGCGGCCTACGTCAACGCCGCCGAACAGCGCGGCCAGGTCTGGGTGCGCTGAGATGGACATGCACGACGCCGCTCCGGAAAGCCTGGCCCGCGACGCGGGCATTGCCGACGCCCTGCTCCAGCCCCTGGGCGTCATCCCCACCCCGGGCGGCCCGGTGCTGCACATGCTGCGGCCGGGCTGCGCCCTCTGGCCCGAGGGCGGCCGCGTGGGCGAGGTCTACTTTTCTGAGGTTCTGCCCGGCCGCGTCAAAGCCTGGAAGCGCCACACCCGCCAGACCCAACGCTTTGCCGTGCCCGCCGGGCTGCTTCGCATTGTGCTCTACGACGACCGGCCCGGCTCCCCCAGCGAGGGGGCCTTGTTGGAGATGCTCCTGGGGCGGCCGGAAAACTACCGGCTCCTGTGCATCCCCGTGGGCGTCTGGTACGGCTTTACCGCCATGGGCGCGGCCCCGGCCCTGATCTGCAACTGCCCGGACCTGCCCCACGACCCGACCGAAGGCGAACGCCTGCCGCAGGATACGGACCGCATCCCCTACCGCTGGTCAGAGGAGGCCGCGTCATGACCTGCCGCGCCCTGCTGCGCGCCGCCTGGCAGCCCCGCCCGGCGGACGCGCCGCCGCTGCCCCCGCGCGCAAAGTTCCGCGCCTGGCGGCAGGCCTGCCGCCCGCCTTTTTTCATTACCGCGGCCATTCCCGTCCTCCTGGCCCTGGCCTTTGCCTTTCAGACGCAAGGCGCGGTAAGCCCCCGCCAGTGGGGCATATGGGGCCTTTTGCTGCTGGGCTGCTTCATGGGCCTGACCATCGCCAACTTCGCCAACGACCTGTTTGACCACATTCTGGGCGTGGACGGCGGGGACAATATCGGCGGCTCGCGCGTCATCCAGAGCGGGCTCATCAGCCCGCGTCAGCTCAGCGTGGCCTTGCTGCTGCTCACCCCCGCCACCCTGGCCGTGGGCGGCCTGCTCATCTGCGGCGCGCCCGCCCCGCTGCGGCCGGGGCTGTGGGCCGCAAGCCTGTTTGCCGTGGCCTCGGCCGTCTTTTATGTGGCCCCGCCCATCCGCTACGGCCACCGCGCCCTGGGCGAGCTTTTTGTCTGCTGCAACATGGGCTTCATCATTGTGGGCGCCAGCAGCGTTCTGCTGCTGGGGCGCTTCGATCCCCGCAGCCTGGCCCTGGCCCTGCCCGTGGGCCTTATGGTGGCGGGCGTGCTCTACTACCAGAGCCTGCCTGAAATCGACACGGACGCGGCCGCGGGCAAGCGCACCCTGGCCAACTGCCTGGGCAAGCCCCGCGCCGCCTTTTTGTTCACCCTCTGGTGGCCCACGGTCTGGGTTCTGCTGGGCAACCTCTGGGCCGTGGGCCTGGCGGGCTGGCCCGTGGCCCTGGCCCTGCTCACCCTGCCCCTGTACCTCCGGGCCCGCGCCCACATCGCCGCCGCCGGTCAGGGCGATTGGCTGCCCCTGGACAACCACGGCGCGCTGGTGCGCCTGTGCTACCTGGGCAGCGGCCTCGCCCTGATCATCGGCGTGGCCGCCGCCTGAAAACCCGCTCCGGGATTCTGTCATGTCCGCACCGCTTGTCACTGTTGCAAACGTCAGCCTGTTCCTGCCCGGCGACGCCAGCCAGACCCTTGTCCTGCACCATATTTCCTGGACCGTGGAACGCGGCCGCCACTGCGCCCTGCTGGGGCCCAACGGTTCGGGCAAATCCACCCTCCTGCGGCTGCTGCGCGGCGAGCTTTGGCCCGCCCAGGGGCGCATCCTCTGGCACGGGCCCGAAGGCCCGGAAGACGCCCCCCTGGCCGGACGCGCCATGACGGCCCTGGTTTCCCCGGCCCAACAGGAAAATTACCAGCGCCAGGGCTGGGATCTTACGGGCCGCGACCTGCTGCTCACGGGCTTTGCCGATACCCCCCTGCTCTACACCGCGCCCCAGCCCGCCAGAGAAGAAGCAGTGGAAAACATGGCCCGCCGCCTCCAGGCCCAGGGCCTGCTGGAGCGGCGCATGCCCACCCTCTCCCAGGGCCAGCTGCGCTTGCTGCTGCTGGGCCGCGCCTTGCTGCGCGCCCCGGAGCTGCTCTTGCTGGACGAATGCGCCGAGGGCCTGGACAGCCGCCGCAAAGCCATCTTTTTTGATGCGCTGGAAGCCTCTGCCGCGCACTGCACCATTGTTATGACCGCCCACCGCCCCGGGCAGATCCCGGACTGGTGCGCGGAGCGCCGCTATGTGCGCCAGGGCCGCCTGCTCGCCACGCCCCCCGCCGACGCGGCCGCTGCGGACGCCGCTGCCGCGCCTTCCCGGCCGCCCGCCGCAGTTGATCCCGCCGCGCTCGCCCGCGCGGACGCCGCCACTGCAGCCCCCAACGGCACGGCCGACGCTCCTCTGGGGCGGCCGCTGCTGGATCTGGAAAACGTCACGGTTTTCATCAACCGGCAGGAAGTGCTCCACCAGATAACCTGGAGCCTGCACCGGGGCGAGCACTGGCGCATCGCCGGGGCCAACGGCTCCGGCAAATCCACCCTGCTGCGGCTCCTGGCGGGCGACGAATTTGTGGCCGCCGGGGGGCGGCTGGAATACTGGCTGCCCGGCCAGGGCGGCGCGGTGAACACTCTGGCCCAGGTGCGCAAGGGCGTGCGCCTGGTCTCCGACCTCTCCCAGGCCCTCTACGGCTATACCCTCACGGCCGGGGATATGGTCTGCACAGGTTTTGACAACAGCATCGGCGTTTACCGCCGCTTTACCCCGGCGGAACAGGCCGAAGCCACGCGCCACATGGCCTTCATGTTTCCGGAGGAAGACGCGGCCGGGCTTGCGTGCCTGGCGGGGCGCTCCATCCGGCAGCTTTCCACGGGGCAGCTGCGCCGTCTGTTCCTGGCCCGCGCCCTGGCCGGCGGGCCGGACGTCCTGCTGCTGGACGAGCCTTGCTCCGGCCTGGACGCCGCAAGCCGTGGCCGTTATCTGCACCTGCTGGACCAGCTGGCCGCCCGTGGCCTGCATCTGGTTTTTGTTTCCCATCACAGCGAAGACGCGCCCCTTTGCATCAACCGCGAAGCCCGCATGGAAGAAGGCAGGCTGCGCGTGCTGCTCTGAGCCCGCGCGTCCTTCTGCACAGACAGCCGAAGCGGGTCGCCAGACCCTTCCGCCATGCCCTGCCGGCTCAAGCGGGCGCCCTTTGCCGGGCCCGCCCGGTGCGCGAAAAGGCACAAGGCTTCCGGCCCAGGCTTCCCCCCGCCACGGCGGCCCGCCTTCTCCCAAAAAACGGCAAAAGGCCCGTCCGCGGCAGCTGCGGACGGGCCTTTTGGGCGCGCTTGCGCCAAACGCCAAAAAAAGACTAGTACTGCCAGGAGCTGCCGTCGTAACGGATCAGCTCGTTGAGCCGCCGGGACTTAACCTGCTCGCAGGAAGCGGTAAGCGCCTCCTTCCTGGACTTGCCGCGGCACTCAAAAACATTTTCGTGGTAGCGCACAAAGCCCACATACTGGCCTTTGGTGCCGGGGCGCAGCTCCGTGCTTACGTTGCTGGTGTCCACATCCACATAGGTGGCCACATAGTCCTTGCCCTGCTGGCGCACTTCCTTTTCAGCCTTGGAAGGCACCACGGTACGGGAAGCCTGGGCCACCAGACGATGGCCCACCATGTCCAGCTCCGCCGCAATCTGCGTTTCGCCCTTGGGGGCGGACTTGCCCGCCTTGGTCTTAGCGGCTTTTTCCGCTTTGGCTTTGGCGGCTTTTTCCGCTTTGGCGGTCTTGGCGTCCACCTTTTTGCCGGCCTTAGTCGGCGCCGGGGGTTCGGGGGCAGGGGCGGGGGCCGCCGCCTGCTCCTGAGGCTGTGCAGGGGGAACGTCTTTTTGCTCAGTATCGCCGCCGAACCAGGCGCAGCCGCCGGTGGCAAGCCCCAGAACCAGTATACAAGCCAGCATGTTACGCATCTACCAGACCTCCTCACACCAAAGCCGGGCGGCCCAGGCCGCCCGGCTTTCGCTGTAAGTCACATAAGTTGGCCGCTGAAGGCTACTCGAAAGAGATTTCGGTGCGCCGGTTCATGGCGCGGCCTTCGTCGGTTTTGTTGTTGTACTTGAAGGACTTGCCGCGGCCGATGGACGTCATGCGGCTGGCGGGGATGCCCTGCTTCACCAGGTAGTTCTTCACGGAATTGGCGCGCTCCTGAGAGAGCTTCATGTTGTAAGCGTCAGAGCCGATCCAGTCGGTCCAGCCAGAGAGGATCACGCGCTTGTTGGGATTGGACTTGATGAGGCCGGCGGCTTCGTTGAGGATGCCCATGGCCTTGCCGTCAAGAGCGTAAGAATTGAAGGCAAAGTGCACGCCGCGCAGCACGATCACGTCCTCGTCCTGGCAGAACACGGCCAGCACGAAGCGCTCCACGGCAGCGTCGCTGGTGGCCAGCTCTTCGCCGCGCACCACGATGCTGTTGGGGTTCAGAGCGGCAATCTGCTTGATGGTGGCTTCGCCGTTCTTGGTGTCGGCCAGGGAGATGATGTGCACCACCAGGTTGCGCTGGCTGGCGTAGAGCTGGCGGGCCATTTCCACCAGGTCGGTGCCGCGGTTGTTGTCGCCGTCAGTGACCAGGATGAGGGCGGCGTCGCGCTTCATGCTGGAGAGGAAGGGTTCATAGGCCTGCAGGCCGTTGCCCATGCTGGTCATGCGGCCGAAGATCTGGAAGCCGCTGCGCAGCTTGTTGATGCCCGCGGCCATGGCGGCGCGGTCCCAGGGGCCCTGTGCCACGATGGTGCTGTTGGGCGAAATGGTGTGCAGGCCGCCATTGTAGCTCAGGGCGGGGATGGCCGCGTTCACGCGCTGGAGCACGTTTTTGGCCACCACGATTTTGTCCTGCTTCAGCTGGGCGTTTTTCATCATCATGGAGCCGGAGTAGTCCACGACGAAGTCGAAGCTTTCAATTTTTTTGTTGCACGCGGGTGCGGCCGCCGCGGCCACGGCATAACTCAGCACAAGTGCAGCCGCCAGAACGAGAAGACGAAATGATTTCATAGTGCCTCCCAAACGTTGAAAGTGTCGTCGATTACCGTCATCCAACGACGGTAGATCGCGGTATGCCCGCCATAGCACCGTTCCCTGTCCGGCCAAGGGCTTCCCGGGAACGGTAACTGCTTTTCCCATACCCGGCTTTGCGAAAAACCGCAAGGCATAAATGGAAAAGGCGCTCCAGCCGCCGCCGCACGGGCAGCTTCGGCCCGGCCCCTTCGCTGGACAGCGCCCTGCGCATGGGGCATACTTTTATGAAGCGTCAAGGATCGTCCGCATGCCAGTACTGCCCTTTTCCAAATGGAGCCCCGGCGGCAACGCCACCCTCCTCTTCCCCGCCGCCGGGCTTGACGCGCGCGCCCAGGCCCGTCTGGCCGCTCAGGCCCTCAACCCTGCCCTGCTGGGCGGGGAGCAGGCGGGCTTTGTGGACCTGCCCGCACGCCGCCTGCGCATGGCCGGCGGCGAGTTCTGCGTCAACGCCAGCCGCGCCGTGGGCGCATTGCTGGCCCTTACGGACGCGGCGGCCGGACGCGGCGCGCAGAAGGCGTTGCCCAAGGCAGCGGCCGCCCCCTGCGGTACGGACCGGCTGGACACGCTCCACGTTTCCGGCTGGCCCGCGCCCGTGCTCCTGCACACGCGCGGCGCAGGGCCCTTCTGGCAGGTGGAGGCCCGCCTGCCCCTGCCGCCCTGCCCCCTGGAGGATCTCGCCCCCGGCGTCTGCCTGGCGCGCCTGCCGGGCATCTGCCATGTGTTGCTGGACGAGGCCCGGCATCCCCTCCCTGAGGATTGCCGCGCGGCCGCCGCCGCCTGTCGCCACCGCTACGGCCTGGAGGCGGAAGCTGCCGCCGGCGTGGTCTGGTGGCGGCGCACGGACGCGGCGCTGCGCATGACGCCCCTGGTCCATGTGCGGGATGCGGACACCACCTTTCTGGAAAGCGCCTGCGGCTCCGGCGCGCTGGCCCTGGCCCTGCACCTTGCCCGCCTGGACCAGGGGCGCGCTTTCCGCCTGGGCCAGCCCTCCGGCTCTGTGCTGCGGGTGCGCCTTTATGAAGAAAACGCCGCGGGCGGAACCGCCGCCTGGGCCGGGGTGGACGGTCCCGTGGCCCTTGTGGCGCGGGGCCGGGCCTGGCTGGAGGATGCCCCACAGTTATGAAAACGGCGCTGCGCGAAGGCTTCACCACGGGCAGCGCCGCCACGGGCGCGGCCCTGGCGGCCCTGTGCCTGCTGCGCGAAGGCAGCGCCCCCACAGAGGTGGAGGTGCCCCTGCCCCCCTTTGCCCCCGCGCCCCGGCCTGGCCGCCCTGCCGCTGCCTGCCCGGAAACGCCTGGCCCGGAAGCGCTTGTCCCCGCCGCCCCTGGCCCGGAAGCGTCCGGCGATGCGCAGCCCCACGGCTGGCGCACCCTGCCCGTGGCCGCCTGCGGGGCCGGCCCCGCGCCGGAGCTGGCCGCCCTGCCGCTGCCCCCCGGACGCGCGGCCCACGCCGTAGTGCTTAAGGACGGCGGCGACGATCCGGACGCCACCAACGGCGCGCGCATTACCGTCACTATTATAATAGAGGAAGCCACAAGGATGGCGGCGGAACAGAACGCCCCGGCGGCCGCGGCGGCCGCGTCCGGGTCCGGCGCGCCTGGGGATGCGCAGGCTTTTCCGCCCATCCGCATTGACGGCGGGCCCGGCGTAGGCCGGGTCACGTTGCCGGGCCTGCCCGTGCCGGTGGGTGCGGCGGCCATCAATCCCGTGCCGCGCCAGCAGATGGAATGGGCCTTGCGCCACGCGCTGTCCACGCGCCCCGGCCCGCGCCGCCCCCTGACCGCGCTGGTGAGCGTGCCCGAAGGCGCGGCCCTGGCCGCGCGCACCTTCAATCCCCGGCTGGGCATTGTGGGGGGCATTTCCATCCTGGGCACGCAGGGCACGGTGCGCCCGTTCAGCCACGCCGCCTGGAAGGCCACCATCGCCCAGGGGCTGGAAGTGGCCCTGGCCACGGGCTGCCCCGCCGTGGCCCTGAGCACGGGGCGACGCTCCGAACGGCTGCTCATGGCCCGCTACCCCCGGCTCCCTCCCCAGGCCTTTGTGCAGGCGGCGGATTTTGCGGCCTTTTCTCTCAAAGCTGCCGGCGCGTTGCCGGGCGTGGACATTATCTGGGGCTGCTTTTTCGGCAAGCTGCTCAAGCTGGCCCAGGGCCATGCCTACACCCACGCCCGCAGCGCCGATCTGGACCTGACGGCCCTGGCCGCCCTGTGCCGGGAACACGGCGCAACCTGCGCCCCCGCCGTGGCCCGCTGCACCACAGCGGCTCAGGCCCTGGAGCTGCTGCTGTCCGAAGCCGCAGGCCCCGCCGTGCTGCGCGCCGCAACGACCAAAGCTGCGGCGGTGGCCGCCGCCTTTGCCGGCCGTCCCGTGCGGCTGCACCTTTTTCATACCGACGGCAGGGAGCTGGCATGCCTATGAAACAACAAGCCCTCTTGCCCGGACTACCCCTGCCGGCACCCGTCGCAGCCCGGCCCGCCGCTCCGGCAGACGCGGCTCTTCCGGATCCCGCCGCGCCGCCCCTGGCGGACGCCCCCGCCCCCCCGGAGCAGATCGCGCCCCCCGCCGCCGCGGCCGCACTGCCTGCGCCCCTGGCCGCCCTTGCCGATCCATCCTCCGCGTCCTCCGACAGCGCGCCCGACGCCGAGGAAACGCCCGACGCCGAGGACTGGCCGCCCATGGCCCAGATGCTCCAGTCCATGTTCGTCTTTGAGCCCACCACGGCGGCCCCCGCGCCCATCACCGTGCTGGGGCTGGACTGCGGCCGCTTCCACGGCCTGGCCGACCTGCCGCCCTATGCGCGGACGCTGGTTCTGATGGCGGACGTGATCTGCGGCGGCAGAGCGCTGCTTCAGGAACTGGCTGGGCGGGACGTTGCGGACCCCGAAGCGGCGGACCCCAAAGCTGTGCGGGACACAGCGGCGGGCCCCGCAGCGGACAAAGAAGCGAACACGGCAGCGGACGCCGCAGAGGAGACACAGGATGCGGCGGCCTTGCCGCCTGTTCCTTCTCGCACATCCCTGGCCGAGCCGCCCCTCAAGGCCCGGCTGCTGCCCCTGACCACGCCCCTGGAAGCCGTGGTCACCCGCCTGAGCCAGATGCGCGCCGTGGGGGATACGGTGCTGGTGCTGGCCGACGGCGATCCTCTGCTTTTCGGCATCGGGGCCACCCTGGTGCGGCTGCTGGGGGAGGAGGCCGTGCGGCTGCTGCCCGCGGTCAGCTCACTGCAGCAGGCCTGCGCCCGTCTGGCTCTGCCCTGGCACAAGGTCATCTGCCTTTCGCTGCACGGGCGGGACGACCTGGGCCCCCTCAACGTGGCCGCGGGGAAAAACGCCCCCCTCTGCGTGCTGACGGACGCGCGCATGAGCCCGGACGTGCTGGTGCGTCACCTGCTGGACCGGGGCGTGGATTGGTTTGACGCCCATATTTTTGAGCGCATGGGCGCGCCGGATGAAACCGTGAGCCATTTGAGCATGGCCGCGGCCGCGGGGCGCAATTTCGGCCCGGTCTGCACCTTGCTGCTTACCCCGCGTGAGGCCCCGCGCCGCCCCTGCCTGGGCCTGGACAGCGCGGAACTGGCCGTGGAGCGGGGCCTGATCAGCAAAAAACCCGTGCGGGCCGCTGCCCTGGCCCTGCTGCGCATTGCGCCGCGCCATGTGGTCTGGGACATCGGGGCGGGCTCCGGGGCCGTGGCGCTGGAAGCCGCCGTGCTGGCCCACGAGGGCCGGGTGGTGGCTGTGGAGCGTTCTGCCGGGCGGGCCATGAGCATTCAGGAAAACCGCCGCCGCTTCGGCGTGGCCATCCTGGACGTGCGCCTGGGCGAAGCGCCGGAGTGCCTGCCCGGCCTGCCGGACCCGCAGCGCGTCTTCATTGGCGGCGGGCTTTCCGGCGAGGACGGAGAGGATATTCTGGGCCACGTCTGCCACCGGCTGCCTGCGGGCGGCCGGGTGGTGGTCAGCTGCGTGCTGCTGGAGACCCTTTGCCTCTGCCGCAGTTTTTTTGAGCGCCTGGGCTGGCCTGTGGAACTGGAGCAGATCGCCGCCGCCGCGGCCCGTCCCCTGGGGGACGACGTTCACCTCGCCGCCATGAACCCCGTGTTTCTGCTGGCGGCCCAGAAGCCGACCCCGCGCGCCGCCGCGCCCGGAACCGCCGCCGACTGAGCGCAGGCCGCCGCGTGCGGCAATGGCTTACAGCAACAAGGACGACAACATGAATGCCACCCCATCGGATACGGAAGCCCCGGCCCGCGCCGCGCAGCCGGGCATGGTCAGCTTTGTGGGTGCGGGCCCCGGCGATCCGGAGCTGCTCACCATCAAGGGCCGCAAGGCCATAGAAGAGGCCGCCCTGGTGCTCTACGCGGGCTCGCTGGTGCCGCCCGCAGTGGTGGCCTGCGCCGCGCCGGAGGCGGAAGTGCTCGACTCCGCCCCCCTGACCCTGGCGGAATGCCACGCCCTGGTCCGGGCCACGGCCCTGGCCGGGGGCAAGGTGGCCCGCGTGCACACGGGCGACCCTTCCCTCTACGGGGCCCTGCGGGAGCAGGCCGCCCTGCTGGAGGCCGAGGGCATACCCTGGCGGGTCATCCCCGGCATTACCGCCGCCTGCGCGGCGGCCGCAGCCGGGGGCGTCACCTTTACCGTGCCGGAAATAACCCAGAGCCTGATCATCACCCGCCTGGAGGGCCGCACCCCCGTGCCGGAGCGGGAAAGCCTGGCCGCCCTGGCCGCTCACGGCAGCTCCATGGCCGTTTACCTCTCGGCCCGCGACGCCGGCACGCTGCAAAAAGAGCTGCTGCGCCGCCTGCCGCCGGAAACCGCCGTGCTCTGCGCCCACCTGGTGGGCTGGCCCGAAGAGGAGCTCCACTGGACCCGCCTGGACGCCTTGGCCCGCTGCGTGGAAGCGCACAACCTCACCCGGCAGACCGTCTTCCTTATCCTGCCCGGCGAAGGCCGCAAGGGCACGACCTCCCGCCTCTACGCCGCGGATTTTTCCCACGCCTGCCGCGCGGCGCAACCCGCGCCGGAAAAAGAAAAATTTTAGGGCATTGCAACTTTGAAATGCCCTGGCGGCTGCGTGGGCAGACGCCCGCTGTGGAGGCGTAAGCGCAAGTTATTTGCGCTGGTAAGCGCCGAAACGAGCGTGCCGTAAACTTTGAGAATGCCTGTTCTCAAAGGTAATCTGCTCTAAAGAATAGGCAAAAAATCGCAGGATGGGGGCGTGGAGGGCAGGGAACTTTTGTTCACAAAAACTCCCTGCCCCCCACAAAAAAATCTTCTCCCCGCGCTCCGCGTCAGGCGTCTTTGGGCTTGCCAGGGTTTTTCATGTGCACCTGCCCTTCGATGACGCCGCCTTCTTCAGTGAGCAGGCTGGGGGTGCAGACCTGGCCCTCCAGCAGTCCGGAGCTGTACACCACCACGCGGCGGCGAGCGGTGACCTCGCCGGAAAAGCGGCCGGAGAGCAGCAGCTCGCCCACGTCCAGCACGCCTTCCACCTGGGCGTCCTTGCCCACATTGAGCACGCCTTCGCTGACGATTTCGCCGGTATAGCGGCCTTCAATGCGCACGGTGCCTTTGAAGTGCAGTTTGCCTTCATAGACGGTATCGGAACCCAGGTAGGCTATTTCGTCTTTGGCCACGCCCAACCCCTTTTTCGGCTTGCGGTTTACCCCTTGAACATGAAACGGCGCATGGACACGTTGAGCACAATGCCCAACAGGGTGAAGTTGACCAGCGTGGCGCTGCCGCCATAACTGATGAAGGGCAGGGGAATGCCCACCACCGGCATGAGCCCGATGACCATGCTCATGTTGATCAATATCTGCCAGAAAAAATAGAAGAACACGCCCACCACCAGGGTACTGCCGAAGCGGTCCTTCGCCTGCACCGCGGTGGAGAAGATGGAGAGCAGGAAGAGGCAAAACAGCGTAACCAGCACCACGCAGCCCACAAAGCCCCATTCCTCGCCGAACACGGCCACGGCGAAGTCCGAGTGGCGCTCAGGCAGAAAGCGCAGCTGGCTCTGGGTGCCCTCTTTGAAGCCCTTGCCCCAGAGCTGGCCGGAGCCGATGGCGATGCGGGACTGGATGATGTGGTAGCCCGTGCCGCGCGGGTCATTGCCGGGATCCAGAAAGGTGAGAATGCGCTGGCGCTGGTAGTCGTGCATGCCCACAAACCACATGAAGGCGGCCAGTGCGGGCACGGCCAGGAGGCAGGTTTTGAGCACATAGCCGCGGAGCCCGTGAAAGAGGATCATGCCCCCCAGGATGAGCAGGATGAGCAGGGTGGTGCCCAGGTCCGGCTGGGTGATGATCAGGGCGCAGGGCGCGAGCCCCACGCAGAGCACGGCGCAGAAGTCCTTCCAGCCCAGGGGGCGGCCGTCGCGGGCCAGAAGGCGCGCCCCCAGAACCAGCACGGCCAGCTTGGCCAGCTCCGAAGGCTGCACGCTCATGAAGCCCAGGGAGAGCCAGCGCTTGGCCCCGTACACGGTCTTGCCCGCCACGGGCACCAGCAGCAGAAGGAACAGGGTGATGAGGAAAAAAGGCCAGGCCAGATTGCGCAGCTGGCGGTAGTCAAAGCTCATGGCCAGGAGCATGCCGCCCAGGCCGCAGAGGCCCCAGATAAGCTGGCGCTGGTAGAAGCTGGAGAAGGCGAGGCCAGTCTCCACCCGCGTGCCGCTGGCGGAATAGAGGTTGCCCACGCCCACCAGAAAGAGCAGGAGCATGCAGGCCAGAAGGCCCCAGTTGAGATAGCTGAACAGGCGTTTGTCCATGCCGCGTCCGTGGGTTAGTCCGCGCGCCGTCCGCCGGGCGTCGCAGGGGGCGGGGGCGTGCCGGAATCCGGCCCGAAAAGGTACTCATACACCTTGCGGGCCACGGGGCCGGCCACGCTGGAACCGCCGCCGCCGTGCTCCACCATGACGACAACCACATAGGATTTGCCGTCCTTCACGCCCCAGGTGGCTATCCAGGCGTGGTCGCGCTGGGCGTACTCCATTTCGGAACTTTTGAGGCGGCGGTCGCCGGCGGCCATTTTGAGTTTGACCACCTGGGCCGTGCCGGTTTTGCCGCCCATATCCGCGTCCTTGCGGCCCACCACCTTGGCCGTGCCGCCGCCGGCAGTGCGGCGCATGGCATCCACCACAAACTTGAGGGTTTCCGGCCTGGCGGGGATGCGGCCGCGCGCCTCGCGGGGGGCGTCGTCCAACAGCTGGGGCTTGAGCAGATCGCCGCCGTTGAGCAGCCCGGCCACAAATACGGCCACCTGCACGGGCGTGACCAGAGTATAGCCCTGCCCGATGGAAATATTGTAGGTTTCGCCGCGCACCCAGGGGCGGCCGAAGCGCCGCCGCTTCCAGGCCCGGGAGGGCACCAGGCCGGACTTTTCGTGCGGCAGATCGATGCCCGTAGGCCGGCCGAAGCCGCAGGCCTTGGCGTATTCCTCAATTTTGTCGATGCCCATGCGCTCGCCCATAATGTAAAAGTAGACGTCGCAGGAATCAATAAGGGCGTGCAGCAGGTCTTCGGAGCCGTGGCCGCCGCGCTTCCAGCAACGGAAAATCTGGTTGCCCAGTTTGACCTGGCCGGGGCAGAACACGGTTTCGCGCGGGTTGCCGCCGCGCTCCAGGAGCATGGCGGCCATAACCAGCTTCCAGACCGAACCGGGGGGATAGACGCTCTGGATGACCCGGTTCTGGAGAGGGAAGCGGTTGTTGGTGCGCAGGGCGTCCCAGTCCCGTTGCGAGATGCCCGCGGCAAAGAGGTTGTTGTCGTAGGCCGGGGAGGTGACCAGGGCGCGCAGCTTGCCCGTTTCCGGTTCCAGCACCACCACGCAGCCCGCCTCGCCGCCCAGGGCCTCCCAGGCGGCCTGCTGCAGGTCGCGGTCCAGGGAAAGGCGGATTTCCCGACCGCCGCGCGGCTCTTCGCGCAGGGTTTTGCCCAGCACCCGGGCGTGGGCGTCCACCTCCACATCGTACAGCCCCTTGCGCCCGCGCAGCTGCTTTTCCAGCTCCAGTTCCAGGCCCTGCTTGCCCACCAGATCGCCCATGGCCAGGGAGCTGTCCGCGGCCATTTCCTGCTCGTTGGCCTCAGCCACATAGCCAAGCACATGGGCAAAAAGGTCTTTTTCCGGATAGCTGCGCTTGGTGCGCACCACCACTTCCAGACCGGGCCAGGCGTGGATTTCAGACTCAATGCGCGCCACCAGGTCAAAGTCGATGTCCGTGATGAGCAAAAGCGGCTCAAAGGACTTTACCTTGAAGCGGTCCTGGCGGTATTTCTCCCAGAGCTGCGCCAGAGGAATGCCGGACCACTGGCTGATCTGGGCCAGGGTGGCGGGGATGTCCGGGCAGTCTTCCCGCACCAGGGAAAGGCCGTAGGCCGTACGGTTGTCGGCCAGCACGCGGCCTTTGTCGTCCAGAATGCGGCCACGCGGCGCAAAGATGCGCTCGATGCGCAGGCGGTTGTCCTGGGCCTGACGGGCAAATTCCTCGCCCCGGTGCACCTGCAGGTACCAGAAGCGCACCACCAGCACAAAAAACAGCAGCCCCACCATGACCTGCAGCAGGATGGCCCCGGCGCGCGGCGGCTGGTAGCTTTCGCTCTCCACCTGGATGCGCAGCCAGGAGCGGATGCCGCGGCGCGGCCCGCGCGCCACGGAGGGGGAGAGGGGCGCATCAGTTTTCCGCTTCATGCCGGCTTCCGGGTCTGACGGCCACCAGAAGCCGCCAGGCAAAAGGCACAAACAGGGCCTGGATCAGGCTTTTGTCCAGGGTGTCCCGCATGTTGAAGGGCAAATCCTGCAAGGGGGCCATAAGCCAGGAGACGCCGTAGTAGGCCCCGCCCAGACAGGCCGAAAGCAGGAAGACGAAAATGAAGTTTTCCACCTCAAACAACCAGCGCCCCAGCTTGAACAGCACGATGACGGCCGCGTACCAGACGATGATCCCGCCGAAAATCCGCGTGCCCATGCCCTCCTGCAGCAGCACAAAAAGGGGCAGCAGCCAGAGCATGTTTTTGTAGTCGCGCTCCTGCAGCAGGATGATGAGGCCCACGGTCAGCGCGTCCAGCCCCGGCACGGCAGCCTGCAGCGCCACGGCGCAGGCGCAGAAGCACGCCCACCAGAGGACGTTGCGCAGGCGGCTCATGGGGCGACGCTTCCGGGGGCCGGCGGGCCGATGAACTCCTTGGGCGGCGCGCCAAGCTCCGGCGGCGGGGCCACGCCTGTGGGCTCCAGCAGCAGCACCTCTTCCAGGTGCTCCAGGTCCACCAGGGGTTCGGCCTTGATGGCCATGAACTGGGTGTAGTCGGACGGGGCCACGCTGAGCACGCGGGCCACGGGAATGCCCTTGGGGTATTTGCCGTCCAGCCCGGAGGTAATGAGGATTTCGCCCTGGCGCACCTTGGCGTCGCGGTGGACGAAGTTGACCTCCAGCTTCTGGCCCGTGCCCATGCCCGTCAGGATGCCGGGGGCGCGGCTTTCCTGAGAAAAAACGGCGATGCGGCTGGCGGGATCCGTCAGCAGCAGGACAATGGCGCTGTGGGCGCTGGCCCGCAGCACCCGGCCCACCAGCCCCAGGTTGGTGACCAGGGGCGTGCCCGGCCGCCCGCCCGTGCTGTAGCCCCGGCTGATGGTGATGCTGTCCAGCACGGCGTTGGGGCCCATGCGCCCGGCCAGCACGCGTGCGCCCAGGGGCCGCCAGCTCTGGTCCACAGGCAGCTGCACCAGAGCGCGCAGCCGCCGCAGTTCGGCCAGATCCTCGCCGTTGGCCAGCAGCCTGGCCTGGAGATCCTGCACTTCCCGGCGCAGGTGTTCGTTTTCTTCCCGCACGCCTACCAGGTCAAAGTAGCGGGTCCAGACGCCCCCTACCGAATCCTGCACGGCCCGCACCGGCTTGAGCACGGCCCCGGCCAGCTCCAGCCCCACTTCGGCGGCCAGGCCGTCCAGTGCATGGGTGCGCTGATTCCAGGAATACATACCCAGAAACAGGATGAGCAAAACGCCCGCAAGAAGGAGAAGACGCCGCAGTGTCACGTAGGGGTGCTCCCGGGGGGAGGTGGAACTTCCGCTCCTGCCAAAAAACGCGCGGCAGCGTCAGCCGCGGCCGGCGGGCAAAGCGCGCGGCGCCGCCCCGGAGCAGAAACTTCCGGCACGGCGCCGCCTGGCGACATGTGGCGCGGGGGCGGGCCGGACGGCGGGCCTCAGTCGATGCACACTTCCTTAAGGATGTGCAGATTGTCCAAAGCCCGGCCCGTGCCTACCACCACGGTGGAGAGCGGATCGTCCACCACGGTAATGGGCAGGGAGGTTTCCTCCCGCAAAAGCTGGTCCAGACCCTTGAGCAGCGCGCCGCCGCCTGTAAGCACAATGCCCCGGTCCACAATATCCGCCGCCAGTTCCGGCGGGGTCTGCTCCAGGGCGATGCGCACGGCCTGCACGATGCTGTCCACCTGTTCGGAAATGGCCTTGCGCACTTCTTCGGAGGTGATGATGATGTTCTGCGGAATGCCCGTCACCAGGTCGCGGCCCTTGACCTCGATCTGCTGCTCAGGGTCCAGAGGATAGGCCGAGGCGATCTTGATCTTGATCTCTTCCGCCGAAGATTCGCCGATGAGCATGTTGTACTTGCGCTTGACGTGGGTCATGATGGCTTCGTCCATCTTGTCGCCGCCCACGCGCACCGAGCGCGAATACACAATGCCGGAAAGGGAGATCACCGCCACCTCGGTGGTGCCGCCGCCGATGTCCACCACCATGTTGGAGGTGGGCTCCTGAATGGGGAGGTCTGCGCCGATGGCCGCGGCCATGGGCTCCTCAATAAGATAAACCTCGCGCGCGCCGGCGGACTGGGCCGATTCTTTCACCGCGCGCTTTTCCACCTGGGTGATGCCCGTGGGCACGCAGATCATGATGCGCGGCCGCACCAGGCGGCGCGAATTGTGCACCTTGGCGATAAAGTGGCGCAGCATGGCCTCGGTGATTTCAAAGTCGGCAATGACGCCGTCCTTCATGGGACGGATGGCCCAGATGTTGCCGGGCGTTCTGCCCAGCATGCGCTTGGCGTCGTGCCCCACGGCCAGGACCACGTTGTTGCCGCGCGAGTCTTTTTTTACCGCCACCACCGAAGGCTCGCGCAGAACAATGCCGTGCCCTTTGACGTAGACGCAGGTATTGGCCGTGCCCAGGTCAATGGCCAGGTCATTGGAAAACATTCCCAGTGCAAAATCCAGAAGCTTGGACATTCGTCTCACTTTCCTCGCTGTGCTGCTTGCCGCCCGACGCCCCACACCGCCGCACCGGGCGTCGCCGCTGCGCGGCGGACAGGGATCGCCCTTTTTGGTCAGGCCAGACTGAAAACAGTTCCGCTAAAACGGGCGTGAAGTCAAGACGGCGGAGCGAGGGTTCAAAAACTTTGTCCGTGCCGCCGGGGCCGGCGGCGGCGGCCGGAAGGCGCAAAAGCTGCCGCCGCGGCAGGCTTTGCGGCCTGCCCGACGCCGGGCGCGGCAGACCGCCGTGCAAAAAATTCCACTGCCGCGCCGCCGCGGCCTCTGCGCACGCCGCCCCACAAAACCACACGCGCCAAGGTTAATCCAGGTTGAGGATAACGGAAAAAGCCTTAAAAAAAACCGTCACCTTCTGCCCGGCCGTGAGCGACACGGGGTTTTCCGCGCTGCGGTTGCGCAGCGCGCAGACCAGGCTGCCTTCAGGCAGGGCCACCAGAATTTCGGCCACCATTTCGTCTTCGCGCACCCGCTCCACCACGCCCACGAAGCAGTTCTCCGCCGGAGTGGGGGCGTTTTTGGGCAGTTCCCCCGCCTGCACCAGCACCCAGGGGGCCTTGACGCTGGCGTTGACCAGCTTGCCCTCGGCCAGGGCCAGGGTTTTGCGGCTTTCGTCCGTGATCAGGGCGGCCACCCGCAGGCCGCCTGCGGTGCGCAGCACCACCTCCACCAGCAGACCGCTGCTGCGCAGCGAGGTGATGCGGCCCTGAAAGACGTTTCGGGCACTGGTTTTCATGGGTCGCTCCCTTTGCAGTTGTTCGCGCAGCAGCCGCCGGGCCTCCTGCGGGTCGCAGCGCATAAGCCCGCTCTGTCCGGGCGCGGCCCTGCGGCCCAGAAAAATGTCCACCACAGGCAGGGGCAGGCCCTGCCGGCCCAGCTCCAGGGCGCGGGTATGGCGCAGGGCGCGGGCGCTCAACAGGCCCTTGGGCAGACCACAGGCGGCCCCGCACTGCTGCAGACAACGGCGCACATAGCTGGCGTCACAGCGCAGAATTTCATGCGATTCCGGAAACATGGCGGGGTCTTCCAGCACCCGGCGCAGCCTGCGGCTCACCGTAAGCGGCAAGGGCACCTCGCGCCCGGGCGCGCCGTTGACGCCGGGCACACGGATGACGCCCTCCTGCATGTCCATATGCGTGGGCTTGAGCACAAAAATTTCCACCAGGCGCAGGGCGGCGTAGCGCAGGAGCATGAAAATGAGCCACATGCGCAGCCGGGGCCGTTTTTCCCGCGGGCCGCGAGCCGCGCTGGCGCGCTCCCAGAGCCAGGATTCCACGGCCAGCAGCTCCCGCGGGCTGATGCGCCCGGTATCCTGCAGCAGCGCTGTGGAATCGCGCCGCAGAAGCCGCTGACGGAGCCAGGCGCGGTCCGCGGACGAAAGGGTGCGCAGCAGCGCGGCCATTTCCTCACGGTTCTTGCTCTTTTCCATGCTTTTTCCCGTCTTTTTTTTTCATCTTATACAGATAAAGGGTCACGTTTGTACAGCTGTCACGTTTTTTAAAAAAAACGGGATGACCTTGCCCGACCCCTTGCCTGTTGTAGACTGCGAGAAACGCGCACTCCGCGCCACCGCTACTGGAGGATTGTATGAAGAAACTTGTCCTTGCCCTGGCCTGTGTGGCCCTGTTCTCTCTGCCCGCCCGGGCGGCCGAAATGACCGTTTCCGGCGCGGCCAGCCTCACCAACGCCTTCACCGAGCTGAAAACCCTGTTTGAAAAAAGCCACGCCGGGCTCACCGTGCATGTGAACTTCGCCGCCTCCAACCCGCTGCTCAAGCAGATTCAGGAAGGCGCGCCCGTGGACGTGTTTGCCTCCGCCGACCAGGCCACCATGGACAAGGCCGTGGCCTCCAAGGTGGTAGACCCCGCCACCCGCAAGAATTTCGCCCAGAACGACCTGGTGCTCATCGTGCCCGCCGGGGCCAAGAAGCCCGCCAAACTTGAGGCCATCAAGGCTTACAAGCGCGTGGCCGTGGGCAACCCCGCTTCCGTGCCTGCCGGCCGCTACGCCAAGGCCGCGCTGACTACCGCCAAGCTGTGGGACGCCCTGCAGAGCCAGCTTATCCTGGGCAACAGCGTGCGCCAGGTGCTGGACTATGTGGCCCGCGGCGAAGTGGACGCCGGCCTGGTATACGCCACCGACGCCAAGCAGCTGGCCTCCAAGGTGGACGTGGCCATGGTGGTGGGCGGCCACGAGCCCGTCTCCTACCCCATCGCCGTGGCCACCACGGGCAAGAACCCCAAGATGGGCCAGGAGTTCCTCAACTTCGTGCTTTCGCCTGAAGGGCAGAAGGTGCTGGCCAAGTACGGCTTCTCCAAGCCGTAGCCGCAGGGCCGCAACCGAAAAAGAGGCCGCGGCCCGCAAGGGCCGCAGCCAGACGGACAGGGCGCGGCGGGCGCAGCCCGCGCGCGAAACAGGCCGCAAGACCTGTCGCCCTCGTTCTTTGCGCAGATCCCCCCGCAGCGCGCAGCATGCGGACGCCGCTTCGGCAGAGGCGGCGTCCGCACGGGCTTCCCGGCCTGGCCGGAAGGCCGCAGCGTTGCGGAGGGCGCGTTTTTTTGCCCGGATACGGGCCGGTTTCAGGAGGAGTTTTCGGGAATGGACGGTGTCGGCATTTCCCTCGGGAGCCCGCTGGAGCTCTCCCTGCGTGTGGCGGGCCTGGCCACGGCCATCTCCTTTGTGGCGGCCACCCTTACAGCCTGGCTGCTGGCGCGCAAAAAAGGCCCCCTGCCCGCCCTGCTGGACGCCGTCTGCACCCTGCCCATGGTGCTGCCCCCCACGGTGCTTGGCTATTACCTCATTCTGCTGGTGGGCCGACGCGGCCTGCTGGGCCAGTGGCTGGCGGATATGGGCATCAACCTTGTCTTTTCCTGGCAGGGCGCGGTGGTGGCCGCCACGGTGGTGGTCTTTCCGCTCATCTACAAGTCGGCCCGCGCCGCCCTGGAGCAGGTGGACCGCCACCTGGAGGACGCCGCCCGCACCCTGGGCGCTTCGGAGTGGCGCATCTTCATCAGCATTTCCCTGCCCCTGGCCTGGAAGGGCATCTTTGCGGGCATCATGCTGGCCTTTGCCCGGGGCATGGGCGAATTCGGGGCCACCCTCATGATTGCGGGCAACATCCCCGGCAAGACGCAAACCCTGGCCCTGGCCATCTACGACGCCTTTCAGGCCGGCAACGATGCCCAGGCCGCCTGGCTCGTGGTGGTTACCTCCGTGGTCTGCGTGAGCCTGCTCATGGCCGCGGAGCTGCTCCTGAAACTCAAAAGGCGGTGACCCATGATCTCGCTGCGTCTGGTCAAAAGTTTCAAAACGGCGCGCACGCCCTTCAACCTGGACGTGAACTACAACATCGGCGACGAATACAAAAGCGCCGTGCTCTTCGGCCCCTCGGGCTCTGGCAAGACCCTGACCATGCAGTGCCTGGCCGGGCTCATGCGGCCCGACGCCGGGCACATCCGCGTGGGCGACTGCACCTTGTTTGACGCCCAGGGCAACGTCTGCGTCCCCGCGCAGGAGCGGCGCATCGGCTACATGTTTCAGGATTATGCCCTGTTTCCCCACCTGACCCTGCTTCAGAACGTGGCCTACCCCCGCACGGGCTGCTGGCCCTGGCGGGTGCGCGGGAACGAAAAAGAAAAAGCCCACGCCATGCTGGAGCGCTTCGGCATCGGGCATCTGGCCGGGCACCTGCCTTCGCAGATCTCCGGCGGCCAGCGGCAGCGCGCGGCCCTGGCCCGCGCCCTCAACGCCGACCCGCGCCTGCTGCTGCTGGACGAGCCCTTCTCCGCCCTGGATCCCCTGCTGCGCGAGCGCCTGCGCGAAGAGCTGCTGGAGCTTATGGTGGACCTCACCATCCCGGCCATCATCATCACTCACGACCCCGGCGATGTGGACGCCTTTGCGGGCAGCCTCATCCTTTATGACCACGGGCAGGCCCGCGTGGTGCCGGACTACGCCGCGCTGCGGCCCCAGTTCGCCCAGGCCGGCCCCTGCCTGCGGCACCTGGAGGCCGCCTACTGGCGCAGCGCCGCCTGAGCAGGCGGGCTGCCGAACGCTTGCCCGGCAAGCCGCAAAACGCATTCAGGCCGCCGGACGCAGCGCGCCGACGGGCCCTTTATCGCACTTTGATTTTAGGGTATTGCAACTTTGAAATGCCCTGGCGGCTGCGTAAGCAGTTTTTCAGGGCAATGAAGGGGGCGCGGCTCTGACGCGCTATCCTTCC
This sequence comes from Desulfovibrio legallii, assembly GCF_900102485.1. Classification (NCBI taxonomy): domain Bacteria; kingdom Pseudomonadati; phylum Thermodesulfobacteriota; class Desulfovibrionia; order Desulfovibrionales; family Desulfovibrionaceae; genus Desulfovibrio; species Desulfovibrio legallii. The sequence continues at coordinate 71,007 of NZ_FNBX01000011.1, forward strand.
AGCTTCTCAATAAGCTCGCGCAGCTCCCTGGCCATGCCGGCCACTTCCCGCACCTGGTGCGCCGCGCCTTCCATGGCTTCATTGTTCTGGCGGGCAATGTCCTGCACCTGGCGCATGCCGTCCGTAACCTGCGCCGCGGTCTCGCTCTGCTGCTGTGCGGCCACGGCCATACCCGCGGCGTTTTCCACTGTGGCTCCGGCCAGATCCAGAATGCGCGCCAGGGCCTCGCCCGACTGCCGGGCCAGATCGTTGGCCTCGGCCACGGCCTCGCTGGTCTGGACCATAAAGGCCACGCTGGCCTTGACCGAAGCCTGAATGCCGGAAATTTTGCCTCCCACGGCCTGGGTGGCGGTAACGGTTTTTTCGGCCAGCTTGCGCACCTCATCGGCCACCACGGAAAAGCCCCGCCCGGCCTCGCCCGCACGGGCGGCCTCAATGGCCGCATTGAGCGCCAGCAGGTTGGTCTGGTCCGCAATATCCGTGATGACGCCCATAATGCCCGTAATGCCCTCGGCCATTTCCCCCAGTTCCGCCACCTGAGCGTTCTGCTTGGCGGCCAGGGCGTTAACCTGCTCGATGGCCTGACCGCACCTGTGCACCACGTCCACCCCGGCGGCGGCGTTTTCCCTGGAGCCGTGCGCGCCCTCGCTGGAATCCCCGGCCCTGCGGGCAATGTCTCTGGCCGCCGCGGCCAGCTGGTCCAGGGCCGTCAGGCTGCTCTCCATTTCGCCGTGCTGGCGGGCGCTGCCCGCATAAACGTGCTCCACGCCCCGGGCAAGGTCCGCCGCGTGACCGGCGAGCTCCGCGGCGATGCCCTCGGCCTGCTGGGCGATGGCGTTCATATGGGCTACCAGCGCGCTGATGCGTTCTTCTTTTTCCTCCGCGGCGCGCAGGGCCTGGCGCGCCTCTGCGGCGCTGGCCTCGGCCTCCTGCGATTTTTTCTCATTTTCGCCCAACTTCTGCTTCAAGCTGTCCAGCAACGCGCCCAGGGCGCGGGAAAGCGTGCCGATTTCATCCTGGCGGCGCAGGCGCAGGTCCACATCCAGGTTGCCGTCCTCCACTACCTGGCGGGATTTTTCCAGCAGGCCGCGCAAAGGCCCGCGGATGGAGCGGATGGTCAGCGCGCCGAGCCCGGCCAGGCCCAGCAGCCCCGCCAGCAGCAGGGCCACGGCCATATAACGCCCGTTGCGCACCACCTTGCGGTAGCGCAGGCCATCCGCCTCGGCGGCGTCCAGAGCGATCTTGCGCAGCTCGCCCAGCGCCTTGATAACAACGCCGGACTGCGCCTGGGTAACGTCCGTAAAGGTCTTGCGGGCCGCGACCGCAGCGCCGGACTGGACGAGCTTTTCAATGGCTTCCGCGCTCTGGTGCAGCTCCAGGTGCGCCTTCTCCATGGCGGCAAACCGCTCGCCCGCGCCCGGCAGGAGGGCCTCCGCCTCCTGGCGGCCGCCGCCGTAAAACCATTGGCCGAACAGGCACTTGTGCCCATCTTTCTGCACACGCAGCCTGCCGTCCGCCGGTGGGGCCGCCACATAGGCCCCCACCTGCTCGCGCCAGTGCATGTGGTCCGCCTCGCGCATGGCGAAAATGGCGGCCAGCTCCTGCTTGTGCAGGGCGCTGTCCGCCCAGCGCATGATCTCTGCGGAGGCGTACCAGGCCACCACGGCAAAACCGAGCGCTATGGCCAGTGCGCCGCCGAACCCCACGGTCAGTTTTTTGCCGATGGACAGATTTTTCCAGGACATAGAGCCCCCGCATGGAGAAGGATATAAATGCTAACACATTTGTAGTGTTTTCGGCGGACAACAAAAAAGGATTAGGGCAGCTTCCTGCTGCGCGGCCCGCGCCGCCGCGCAAGCGGGGGCCGCCGCAAAGGCGCGTACTGCGCGGGGATGCGCCGCCGTGAGCGCCCTGCCTGGCTTTGCGGCGGCCAATTCTTAACGGCATCCGCCCAGGACGCCTTGAGAATCGGCTGCGCTCGCCCCGCGGCCGACCGCCTGCCCCGTCCGCTGCCGCGGGGATGCCCCCCGCAGTTTTTGTGAATGCTTCTTAATACTATTGTTAGCCGATGGCCACAAAATCGTCAATATTTTGTGGCCAACAGTTGGGATTATTTTTATTTTTCCCTGAGAAAAAAAAATTTTCAGCCCAGGCTGTTTTAACTGTTCAAACAACCAATTTCATGCTAAGCAGGAAACCGTTCGAGAACGAATTGCGGCCAAGGGCGGACCGCGGGCAGCGCTCCCCTGCCTCGCCCGCGGCGGCCTTGCGGGGCAAGGCTTTTCTGGACGTGCGGCGGCACTTGGTATATGTTTTTCAGTGTCGCAGGACGGCAAAACACAAATTTCACAACTCGCACCGGACGGCAGCCCTGCCGCTGTTCACCCCCCGCCCGCGCGGGGCACTCTGGAGAATGCGGGTTCCCGCGCCCAATTGGAAACAACACGCGCCCTGCCGGGGCGCCAAGGAGGAACAGATGGCTCACATGAAAACCATGGACGGCAATAACGCCACCGCGTATATTGCTTATGCCCTGTCGGAAACGGCAGCCATTTACCCCATTACCCCCTCGTCCGTCATGGGCGAAGTGATGGACGAGATGGCCGCCAAGGGGCAGAAGAACCTGCTGGGGCAAAAGGTTATCGTGCGCGAAATGCAGTCCGAAGCCGGCGCGGCCGGCGTGGTGCACGGCATGCTTTCGGGCGGCGCGCTCACCTCTACCTACACGGCCTCCCAGGGCCTGCTGCTCATGATCCCCAACATGTACAAGATTGCGGGCGAGCTGCTGCCCGGCGTCTTCCATGTGGCGGCGCGCGCCCTGGCCTCGCACGCCCTTTCCATCTTCGGCGACCATCAGGACGTCATGGCCGCCCGGCAGACGGGCTTCTGCTTCCTGGCCTCCGCCTCGGTGCAGGAAGCCATGGACCTCGCCCTGGTGACCCACCTTTCGGCCATTGACGCCAGCCTGCCCTTCTGCCACTTCTTTGACGGCTTCCGCACCTCGCACGAAGTGCAGAAGATCAACGTCATTGACTACGAAGACATCCGCCCCCTGGTGAACTGGGACAAGGTGGAGGAATTCCGCGCCACCGCCATGAACCCTGAGCACCCCCATGTGCGCGGCACCGCCCAGAACCCGGATATCTACTTCCAGAACCGCGAAGCCTCCAACCTCTATTATGAGGCCGTGCCCTCCATCGTCATTGAGAACATGAAGAAGGTGGAGTCCATCACCGGGCGCAAGTACCACCTCTTTGACTATGTGGGCCACCCTGAAGCCGACCGCGTCATCATCTCCATGGGCTCCTCCTGTGAGGTCATCGAAGAGACGGTGCAGTACCTCAACGGCCTGGGCCAGCGCGTGGGCCTTGTCAAGGTGCGTCTGTTCCGTCCCTTTGCCGCCGAATACCTGCTGCGCGCCCTGCCGGCCACGGTTTCCGCCGTCACCGTGCTGGACCGCACCAAGGAAAGCGGCGCCCTGGGCGACCCCCTGTACCAGGACGTCTGCACCGCCTTTATGGAAAAGGGCGAAGCGCCCACCATCGTGGGCGGCCGCTACGGCCTGGGCTCCAAGGACTTCACCCCCGGCATGGCCAAGGCCGTGTTTGACAACATGCTGGGCCTGCAGCCCAAAAACCACTTCACCGTGGGCATCAACGACGACGTGACCAACACCTCCCTGGATGTGGAGGAAGAAATCGACACCGTGCCCGCCGGCACCGTGCAGTGCAAGTTCTTCGGCCTTGGCGCGGACGGCACCGTGGGCGCCAACAAGCAGGCCGTGAAGATCATCGGCGACAACACCGATCTCTACGCCCAGGCCTACTTTGCCTACGATTCCAAAAAATCCGGCGGCTTCACCGTATCGCACCTGCGCTTCGGCAAGGAGCCCATCAAATCTTCCTACCTCATCACCAAGGCCGACTACATCGCCTGCCACAAGTCCGCCTATGTGACCCAGTATGACATTCTGGAAGGCGTCAAGGAAGGCGGCACCTTTGTGCTCAACTCCAACTGGTCCCTGGCCGACATGGAGAAGCACCTGCCCGCCGCCATGAAGCGCACCATCGCCCGCAAGAAGCTCAAGTTCTACAACGTGGACGCCGTGAAGGTGGCCCAGGAAGTGGGCCTGGGCGGCCGCATCAACATGATCATGCAGACGGCCTTCTTCAAGCTCGCCAATGTGCTGGACTTTGACAAGGCCGTGGCCCTGCTCAAGGAATCCATCAAAAAAACCTACGGCAGCAAGGGCGACAAGATCGTCAACATGAACATCGCCGCCGTGGACAAGGGCACGGACGCCCTGGAAGAAATCAAGTACCCCGCCTCCTGGGCCGACACCACCGAAGGCGCCGAGGTCTGCCACTGCGGCGACGAAGAATACATCCGCGCCGTGGTGCGTCCCATCCTGGCCCAGCAGGGCGACAAGCTGCCCGTCTCCGCCATGGACCCCGCGGGCTTCATGCCCCTGGGCACCGCCGCCTGCGAAAAGCGCGGCGTGGCCATCAACATCCCCGAATGGCAGGTGGAAAACTGCATCCAGTGCTGCCAGTGCTCCTTTGTCTGCCCCCACGCCGCCATCCGGCCCGTGGTAGCTACGGACGAAGAGCTGGAAGGCGCGCCCCAGAGCTTTGCCACCAAGCCCGCCATGGGCAAGGAGCTCAAGGGCATGCACTTCCGCATCCAGGTCTACCCCGAAGACTGCCTGGGCTGCGGCTCCTGCGCCGAAGTCTGCCCCGCCAAGGTCAAGGCCCTGGTCATGAAGCCTCTGGAAACCCAGATGGAAGCCCAGAAAGCCAACCTGACCTTTGCCGAAGGCCATGTGACGCTTAAGGACGACCTGGTGGCCCGCGACAGCGTGAAGGGTTCGCAGCTCCAGCAGCCCCTGCACGAGTTCTCCGGCGCCTGCGCCGGCTGCGGCGAAACCCCCTACGTCAAGGTGCTTACCCAGCTCTTTGGCGAGCGCATGCTGGTGGCCAACGCCACGGGCTGCTCCTCCATCTGGGGCGCCTCTTCCCCCACCACGCCGTACTGCACCAATAAGGACGGCCACGGCCCGGCCTGGGGTAACTCCCTGTTTGAAGACGCCGCCGAATACGGCTGCGGCATCGGCCTTGCCTATGTGCAGCGCCGCAAGCGCCTGGCCATGATTGTGGAACAGGCCCTGCAGGTGGAAGGCCTGACCCCTGAGCTCAAGACCGCCCTGGAAAGCTGGCTGGCCAACAAGGACGACCCCGAAGGCTCCCGCAAGTTCGGCGAAGATGTGCTCAACAACATCGACGCCCTGAACAGCCCCCTGGCCCAGGAGATCTGGGACATGGGCGACCTCTTCACCAAGAAGAGCGTCTGGATCTTCGGCGGCGACGGCTGGGGCTACGACATCGGCTACGGCGGCCTGGACCACGTCCTGGCCTGCGGCGACGATATCAACGTGCTGCTGATGGATACCGAGGTGTACTCCAACACGGGCGGCCAGTCCTCCAAGGCCACCCCGCTGGGCGCCGTGGCGCAGTTTGCCGCCGCGGGCAAGCGCACCGGCAAGAAGGATCTGGGCCGCATGGCCATGACCTACGGCTATGTGTATGTGGCTTCCGTTTCCATGGGCGCGGACAAACAGCAGGTGCTCAAGGCCTTCCGCGAGGCCGAAGCCTACAAGGGCCCCTCGCTGATCATCGCCTACGCCCCCTGCATCAACCAGGGCCTGCGCAAGGGCATGGGCAAGAGCCAGGAGGAATCCAAGCTGGCCGTGCAGACCGGCTACTGGCCCCTGTACCGCTACAACCCCGAGCTGGCCAAGGAAAAGAAGAACCCCTTCCTGCTGGACAGCAAGGCCCCCAGCGCGGACATCCAGGAATTCCTGGGCGGCGAAACCCGCTACGCCTCGCTGGAAAAGAAGGATCCCGAAGCCTCCAAGAAGCTGCGGGCCGATCTGGCCGAAGCCTATGCGGAGCGCTACGCCATGCTCAAGCAGCTGGCCGAAATGCCCTACCCTGACCCCGCTGAGGTCAAGTAGGGGAGAACCACCGCAATGATGCCCGCGTCCGCCCGGAACCGACGCCGCCCTGCCGGGGGCGACGCCGCGGGAACGGCGGACGCGGGCAACGCCGGACATATACACGTGGTCAGGGCGCGGCAAAGCCCGCGCCCTTTTTGTGTTCCTCCGCCAGCGCAGCACTGCCCGGCGGGCCGCGCCGCGGCCCGGCCCGGCGCACCAGAGACTGCGCGCACGACGGCCAACTGCTGGAGGCACCATGCATAAAGGTCTCTACATCACCGCCACCGGCCCCATGACGGGCAAAAGCGCCATTGCCCTGGGGGCCATGCAGCTGCTCAGCCGCAGCCTGCGCAAGGTGGCCTTTTTCCGCCCCATCATCAACGAGCCCCTATGGGACGACCGCGACCCGGACATCAACCTCATGCTTGAGTACTTCAAACTCAACATGGATTACGCGGATACCTTCGCCTACACCCAGCGCGAAGCCCGCCAGATCATCAACCAGGGTTCGCGCAACCTGCTCATTGAGCACATCATCCAGAAATACAAAAAACTGCTGGAAACCCACGACTTCGTCCTCTGCGTGGGCACGGACTTTCTGGCCAAAGACCCTGTCTTTGAATTTGAGCTCAACGCCGAAATCGCCGCCAACCTGGGCTGCCCGGTCATCCTGGTCACCAGCGGCTATAACGTGAACGCCGAAGACATCCGCGAATCTCTGCAGATCACCATGGACAGCCTCAAGCCCTATGCGCTGGACGTGGTGGCCACCATCATCAACCGCCGCAACCTGAGTCAGACCGAGCTGGACGAGCTGCGCACCCAGTTCAGCACGGAGGACCGCCCGGCGCTGATCTACTCCGTGCCCAACGACCCCACCATCGGCCAGCCCACCATGCGCGACGTGAAAAAGGGCCTCAACGCCGAGGTGCTGTTCGGCGAGAACCGCCTGGACGCCCTGGTGGGCGACTACCTCATCGCCGCCATGCATGTGGACAACGTGCTGGGCTACATTGCCAAAGACCAGCTGCTGGTCACCCCCGGCGACCGCACGGACGTGCTGCTGGCGGCCATTGCCTCGCGGCTTTCCTCCTCCACGCCGGACATTGCGGGCGTGCTGCTTACCGGCGGCCTGCGCCCCTCGGAACGGGTCTGCAAGTTCATTGAAGGCTGGACCGGCTCGCCCCTGCCCATCCTCATGACCCAGGACCACACCTACAAGGCCGTGCTGGCCCTGCAAAGCATCATCGCCCCCATTGAGCCGGGCGACCTGCGCAAGATCAACACCGTGCTGGGGCTCTTTGAGCACCACGTCAACGGCAAGGAGATCACCAACCGCATCGGCGGCGAGCGCAGCAGCCGCATCACGCCCATGATGTTTGAATTTGAGCTCATTGAGCGCGCCAAGACGGACAAAATGCGCATCGTCCTGGCCGAAGGCCTGGAGGAACGCATCCTCCGCGCCACGGATATCCTGCTGCGCCGTGACGTGGCCGACATCATCCTGCTGGGCGACGTGGATAAAATCCGCGCCAAGGCCAGCACCCTGGGCCTGGACATCGCCAAGGCCACCATCATCGACCCCGTGCACTCGCCCTTGTTTGACGACTACGCCGCCACCTACTACGAGCTGCGCAAAAAGAAGGGCATCACCCCGGAGCAGGCCCGCGACACCATGACCGACGCCACCTACTTCGGCACCATGATGGTCAAGAAGGACGACGCCGACGGCATGGTTTCCGGCTCCATCAACACCACGGCCCACACCATCCGCCCGGCCTTTGAGTTCGTCAAAACCAAGCCGGGCTTCTCTGTGGTTTCCTCGGTCTTCCTCATGTGCCTCAAGGACCGCGTGCTGGCCTTCGGCGACTGCGCCGTGAACCCCAACCCCACGGCCCAGCAGCTGGCCGAAATTGCCGTGGCCTCGGCCCACACGGCCCAGGTTTTCGGCATTGAGCCGCGCGTGGCCATGCTCTCCTACTCCACGGGCACTTCCGGCAAAGGCGCGGACGTGGACGTGGTGGTGGAGGCCACCCGCATCGCCAAGGAAATGGCCCCGAATCTGGCCCTGGAAGGCCCCCTGCAGTACGACGCCGCCATCGACCCCACCGTGGCCAAGACCAAAATGCCCGACAGCAAGGTGGCCGGCCGCGCCACGGTGTTTATCTTCCCGGACCTCAATACGGGCAACAACACCTATAAGGCTGTGCAGCGCGCCGCCGGGGCCGTGGCCATCGGCCCTGTGCTTCAGGGCCTGAACAAGCCGGTCAACGACCTCTCGCGCGGCTGCACCGTGCCCGACATTGTCAATACCGTGGCCATCACCGCCGTGCAGGCCGCGGCGGAAAAAAAGGCCGCCCAAGCCTAAGCGGGCCTGCCGACGCGCCAATGCCGCCGGCAGCAAGGGGGGCCTTGCCCCCCTTGCCCACCGGCTTTTTCTCACGGCCTGAGTGCCGCAACCGGTAGGGAAGGACGCCGCCCGGCGACGCCCCTCCACGAAAAAAGGTAACTCTATGAAAGTTCTGGTCATCAACGCGGGCTCTTCGTCCTGCAAATACCAACTGCTGGAAATGGACGACCGCAGCGTGCTCTGCTCCGGCCTGGCCGAACGCATCAGTCAGGAGGGCGGCCGCCTGACCCACAAAATCGCCCCGGATACGGACAAGGAAGAAAAACTCGTCCGCGAAGCCAGCTTCCCCACCCATGTGGAAGCCATGGAGCTGGTCATCGCCCTGCTCACCGACCCGCAGAAGGGCGTGATCAAAGACAAGAGCGAAATCTACGCCATCGGCCACCGCGTGCTGCACGGCGGCGAGGCTGTGAGCCAGCCCGTGCGCGTGGACGAACGCATCAAGGGAATCATCCGGGAATGCTTCCCCCTGGGGCCCCTGCACAACCCGGCCAACCTTATGGGCATTGAAGTGGCGGAAAAGCTCTTCCCCGGCGTGCCCAACGTGGCCGTGTTTGATACGGAATTCGGCATGGGCATGCCCAAGGAAGCCTACATGTACGCCCTGCCCTACGGCCTGTACGAGGAGCTGAAGATCCGCCGCTACGGCTTCCACGGCACCTCGCACAAGTACATCGCCCACAAGACGGCGGAATACCTGGGCAAGCCCCTTAAGGATCTGCGCTCCATCACCATGCACCTGGGCAACGGCTCTTCCATGAGCTGCGTTAAGAACGGCAAGTGCTTCGACACCAGCATGGGCCTCACCCCGCTGGAAGGCCTGATCATGGGCACCCGCTGCGGCAGCATAGACCCGGCCATTGTGCCCTTTGTCATGGAGAAAAAGGGGCTCAGCCCGGCCGAGGCCGACACCCTTATGAACAAAAAGTCCGGCCTGCTGGGCCTTTGCGGCTACACGGACATGCGCGACGTGCACGCCCAGGTGGATAAAGGCGACGAGCGCGCCGCCCTGGCCCTGGCCATGCTGGTGCGCAGCATCAAAAAGACCCTCGGCGCGTATCTGGCCCTGCTGGAAGGCAAGGCGGACGCCCTGGTCTTTACCGCCGGCATAGGCGAAAACGACGACATCGTGCGCGCCCAGGTCTGCGCCGGCATGGAAGCCTTCGGCATCAAGCTGGATCAGAAGGAAAACAGCACCCGCAAGCCCGGCGCGCGCACCATTTCCGCGCCGGAAAGCCGCATCCCCGTGCTGGTCATCCCCACCAACGAAGAACTGCAGATCGCCCTGGCCACTGTGGAAGTGCTGGGCTGATCAGCGCCTTTACGGCCCGTTCCGCTGCAGGTTCCCCTGCCCCGGAACGGGCTTTTTTCTGCCTGCGCTGTTTTTTCGCTTTTCGCCCAGAGTACCCCCTGCGCGTCGCCTGAGGAGAGAAACGTCTTTTGAATAGGGATGTGGGGGGGAAGGGAAACTTTTGAGCGCTGCTGTCTTCGCCCGTAACTAGCGCTGCTGTCTTCGCCCGTAACTAGCGCTGCTGTCTTCGCCCGTAACTTCCTTCGTCGTAACGGGCTAAGCTCCTTCGTCGTAACGGGCTAAGCTCCTTCGTCGTAACGGGCTAAGCTGACCAAAAGCTTCCCCTCCCCCCCACAAAAACAATCTTCCCCTACAACACGCCCTATCCGCGCTGGAGCTGGCGGCCGGCCAGGCGTTTGCGCAGGCTTTCGGCCACGGCGGCGGGCTCCTGGGGTTTTCTGGCTATGCCGCTTGCAATGGCGGCTTTGGCGGTGGCGGCGGCCACTTGCGGGGCCACTTCGGGGTTGAGGGTGGAGGGGATGATGTATTCCGGGCTGAGTTCTTCGGGTTTGACCAGGCCGGCGATGGCCTCGGCGGCGGCGATTTTCATGGCGTCGTTGATGTCTGTGGCGCAGACGTCGAGCGCGCCGCGGAAGATGCCGGGAAAGGCCAGCACGTTGTTGATCTGGTTGGGGCAATCGGAGCGTCCGGTGGCCACCACCCTGGCCCCGGCGTCTTTGGCGCGCTGGATGGGCCAGATTTCAGGGATGGGATTAGCCTGGGCGAAGACGATGGGGTCTTTGCCCATGCTGCGGATCATGTCCTCGGTGAGGGTATCGGGGGCGGAAACGCCGATGAAGACGTCCGCGCCCTTGATGGCGTCGGCCAGGCCGCCCTTGATTTTGTTGGGATTGGTGCGGGCGGCTATGTCGTCCTTATAGGGGTTCATGCCCTCGGCGCGCCCCTGCCAGATGGGCCCGCGGGAATCGCACATGATGACGTTTTTGAGGCCCAGGGCCATGAGCAGCCTGATAATGGCGATGCCGGCCGCGCCCGCGCCGCTGGTGACCACGGTGATGTCGTCCAGCTTTTTGCCCACCAGCTTAAGGGCGTTCATGAGGCCGGCCAGGGTAACCACGGCGGTGCCGTGCTGGTCGTCGTGGAAGATGGGGCCTTTGAACACGCCGTTCTTTTTGAGGCTGTCTTCAATAACAAAGCATTCCGGGGCCTTGATGTCCTCCAGGTTCACGCCGCCGAAGGTGGGGGCCATAAGCTCCACCAGCTCCACGATTTTGGCGGTATCCTTGGTATTCACGCAGATGGGGAAGGCGTCCACGTCGCCGAAGGTCTTGAAGAGCAAGGATTTGCCTTCCATAACAGGCATGGCGGCAGCGGCCCCGATGGCGCCCAGGCCGAGCACGGCGGTGCCGTTGGAGACCACGCAGACGAAGTTGGCGTGGTTGGTGTAGACGTCAAGGGCGTCAGGATTGCGGTGGATTTCCATGCAGGGTTCGGCCACGCCCGGCGAATAGGCCAGGGTAAGGTCATCGGCGTCGCGCACGGGCGCTTTGACCCGCACCTCGATCTTGCCCTGGTATTCCTTGTGCATAGCCAGGGCTTCTTCCCGCAGATTCTTGATCCGTGACATGGCTCACTACTCCTTGAATGGTGATGGATGGAACAGGGCGCCGCGGCAAAGGCGGCAGGCCTGTGCGCCTCCCCAACGTCCGTCGCAGGGTCGGGGAGGCGCGCGCCCGGTCCGGCAAAGGCCTGCTGGGCGCGGCTCCTGGCCGCGCCCGCGGACCCGCCGGAGTGGGCTCAGGCCTTGGGGCGCTCCTCATTTGTCATATGCAGTTTGCCGTCTCGCAGCCAGTAGCGCAAGCCGTCGAGTTTTTTGAAGCTCTCAATGGTCGCGTCCAAGGCGGCGGGGTTGGGGGAACGGAAGCGGATTTTTACCTGCCGCATGCCGTTTTCCACCGTGGCGGAAAGCACGGAAATGACGCTCATGCCGTTGGCCTTGAGCACATCCAGCAGAGCGCGGATGGTGCCGGGCTGGTTGGGCACCACAAAGCCCGCTTCCTCGCCGGGCTGTTCCGCGCCGCTGATGGTGAGCAACGCATGGAAGACGTCCCAGCCGGTAAGAATGCCCACCAGCTTGTCTTCCTCATTGACCACGGGCAGGCAGGCCACATGTTTGTCAAACATGAGCTTGGCCGCCTGCTCCACGGTATTGCCGTAATAGATGGTGGTGGGGGCCACCACCATTACGTCCTTGGCCTTGGTTTCGGCAATGATGTCCATGGCCTCCAGGATTTCATAGCCCGTGGTGTGCAGGGGGGAGTAAGCCTTGAGGTCCGAGGAGGAAATAAGGCCCACTACCACCTTGTCCTTGTCCACCACGGGCAGGCGGTTGATGTGGTGGTCTCTGAGCAGCTTTTTGCACTGCAGCAGGGTGGTCTCAGGCGAAACGGTGACTACATGGGGTTTCATCCAGTCAAGAATAAGCATGGCACCCTTCCTTTGGGCGGGGGGGCCCCGCCCGGAGCAACTTGGGGTTCAGGCGCAGCGCGGCCGGGGCGGCCGCCTAGCCCTTGGCGCAACCGCAGCCGCAGCCCTGCATTTTGCGGCGCAGGCCTTCGGGCAGAATGCCCCGCACCGATTCCATAGTAACCATCCGCCGCATGATGCCCAGCTGGTCCTGCAGGGGCAGCTGCTTGGGGCACACGCTGTCGCAGGCCAGCAGGCCCATGCAGCCGAACACGCCGTTGTCGTCGCCGATAAGATCGTAGTAGTCGGCCGGGGCGCGGTTGTCGCGCGGGTCAATATAGAAGCGCGCCATGCGGTTGATGGCCGTGGCACCGATAAAGTCTTCGCGCATGCGGGCCGTGCCGCAGGCCGCCACGCAACAGCCGCATTCGATGCAGCGATCCAGCTCAAAAATTTTGGTGGCCAGATCGTTGCTCATGCGTTCTTCCTGCTCGGCGGGATCAAAAGCCTTGTTGGTGTGGATCCAGGATTCGATTTTTTTGCCCACGTTGCGGAACCAGGTGCCCGTATCCACGGAAAGGTCGCCCAGCAGCTTAAAGACCGGCAGGGGATGCAGGCTGATGTGGTCCGGCAGGTCGCAGGTCTGGGTGTGGCAGGCCAGACCGGGCCTGCCGTTGATGACCATGCCGCAGGAACCGCAGATGCCGGCGCGGCAGCAGAAATCGAACTGCAGGGAGGCGTCCTGCTTTTCGCGGATCATGTTCAAGGCGATGAAGAGCGTCATGCTGGGGTGCTCTTCCAGCTGGAAGGTCTGCATATGCGGGGTGGAATGCGGATCCAGCGGATTGTAGCGGAAGATCTCAAAGGTAAGATTGCGTCCCATTATGCTGTCCTCCCTTAGCCTTTCTGATCGTAGGGAACGACCTGGTCTTCCCTGATTTCGCCGGGTATGATCTTGCCGCCGCCGTAGCCCCGATCGCCCGGGGGCATGATGAAGAACGGCGTAGCGGGCTCATACTTGAGCGTGGGCAGACTGTCGCCTTCCTTCCAGTAGGCCAGGGTGCGCACCAGCCAGTCTTTGTCGTTGCGCTCTGGGTAGTCCTCGCGGGCGTGCGCGCCGCGGCTTTCAGTGCGCATAAGCGCGCCGTAGGCCGTGCAGAGGGCCAGCTTGAGCATGCCCGGCACCCGCAGGGCCATGGAAAGCTCGGCGTTGGGCCCAGGGATGTTGCCGCTGACCAGACGCATGTTTTTGCAGCGTTCCAGAAGCTCCTGGAGCTTGTCCACGCCTTCCTGCAAATCCTTGCCGTTGCGGAAGATGCCCACATGCTCCATCATCACGTCCTGCATGGCGTTGCGCAAGGTGTAACAGTCGTCGCCCGCGCCGCGCAACAGCGCCGCAATGCGGTCCTGCACCCTGGTCGTGCCTTCCTTCATGGCGGCGGTGGAGAACACCGTCTCGTAGCCTTCCAGAAATTCCACCAGTTTTTTGCCCACAATGCGGCCGGAGACCACGGTCTCCGCCAGGGAGTTGCCGCCCAGGCGGTTAAAGCCGTGCATATCCCAGCAGGCGGCCTCGCCGGCGCTGAAAAGCCCCTTGAGGCCGTAGGCGTGGCCGTCTTTGTTGATGCGCACGCCGCCCATGCTGTAGTGGTGGGTGGGCCGCACGGGGATGAGCTGGTGGATGGGGTTCACGCCCAGGAAGTGAGTGCAGATGTCGTAAACTTCCCGCAGGTTGGTGGTGATGTGCTTTTTGCCCAGGTGGCGGATGTCCAGCCAGAGGTGCTCACCGTAGGGGCTTTTGACGCCGTAGCCCTTGCGCATGTGCTCGGTCATGCGGCGGGAGACCACGTCGCGCGAGGCCAGCTCGGCCTTTTCGGGTTCGTAGTCGGGCATGAAGCGGTATTCGTTCACGTCCAGCAGGGTGCCGCCGTCGCCGCGGCAGCCTTCGGTCACCAGGATATCCGTGGGCACCGTGCCCGTGGGGTGGAACTGCACGGCCTCCATGTTGCCCAGGGGCACCAGGCCGGTTTCCAGGGCAGTGATCTGGCCGCCGCCGTCGCAGATGACCGCATTGGTGGTGGCCCGATAGATGCGCCCGTAGCCGCCCGTGGCGATGAGCGTGGCTTTGGCAAAGTAGCCCGTGAGCTCGCCGGTGCGCAGGTCGCGGGCCACGCAGCCCATGCAGTGCTCGCCGTTGTGAACCAGAACCTCGGCCTGCATGCGGTCGTGCACTTCCACGCCCAGCTGCAGCAGGCGGTTGTCCAGGGTAAAGAGCACGGCGTGGCCGGTGCCGTCCGAGGTATAGCAGGTGCGCCACTTGGCCGTGCCGCCGAAGGCGCGGGAGTGGATCAGGCCTTCGTTTTCCTTCTTTTCCGTAGCCTGAAAGGGCTTGCCGCCCTTAAAGTAGGTGTGTTCGCCCGGCACCACGCGGCTCCAGGGCACGCCCATCCAGGCCATTTCGCGCATGGCGATGGGCGCGGTTTCGGCAAAAAGGCGGGCCACCTCCTGGTCGCAGCCCCAGTCCGAGCCCTTGACGGTATCGGCAAAATGGATCTGCGAGCAATCGCCGTCGCCCATGATGGAATTGCCCAGGGCCGCCTGCATGCCGCCCATGGCCGCCGAAGAGTGCGAGCGCTTGGGCGGCACCACCGAAAGACAGATGACCCGGAATCCGGCCTGGGCGGCCTCCACGGCCACGCGCTCTCCGGCAAGGCCGGCTCCGATGCACAGAACGTCGCTTTCAAAAATACGCATGCGGCACCCCCCCTATCCCTGGAACCAGGCGCGGGTCAGGGCCAGCGCGCCGAGCAACAGATAACATGCCATGACAATCCAGGTCCATTTGCGCCACCGCGGCTTCGTGCTCTTGGTGCAGATGCCGAACTTCACGGCGATGCGGTAGACGCCGATGCCCGTATGCAGGATGACGCAGGGCAAAAAGACCACATAGAAGGCCAGCCAGCCGTTGTGCAGGCGCTTGGCGCTGCCCGCCACGTTGATGGGCAGATCCGTCATGACGGTGTACACATGGTAGAATGCGCCCAGCAGGATGACGATGGCCGTAAAGACCTGCACCAGCCACAACCAGGTGTCAAAATCCTTCAGGCTTTTGCTGTGCTGCACAAAAATGCCCAGCTCATGCGCGCGGAAGGGCATTTTGCGGGCCGCGATATAAAAATGGAACACGATGAGCAAAAGCACGATGGGGGCGGCCAGCTGCGCAAGCCAGGTAACCTCCAGAAGCCAGGCAATGCCGTTGGTCAGGGCCGGGCTGATCACCACGGTGCCCTCCAGCACCAGGTGAACGCACACGAACAGGGCCAGAAGCGCGCCTGAGGCGGCCTGCCAGAAATCCAGGCGCGTCTTGCCCTCAAGGGGAACTCTGCTCGAAGCCATAGCAACTCCTTCTGCAAAGGGTGGGTTGGAAGCAGTCATTATGTGGTAACCGCCTTGGCTATAAGTGCCGGTAAGGGGCCTGGCCGGTGGCGTAATAGTCGTCGCCCGTGCTGTCGATAACTACGATGGCCGGGAAGTCTTCCACCTCCATGGCGGCCACGGCTTCGGGGCCGAGGTCCGGGTAGGCCAGCACGGTGTATTTTTTGACGGAGCGCGCAATGAGCGCGCCCGCCCCGCCCACGGCCGCCAGATAAGGCACGCCGTGCTTCTTCATGGCCTCCACCACTTTTTCGTTGCGGTAGCCCTTGCCGATCATGCCCTTGAGGCCCTGATCCAGCAGGCGGGGGGTATAGGCGTCCATGCGGCCGGAGGTGGTGGGCCCGGCGGCCCCGATGGCGTGGCCGGGCCGGGCCGGGCTCGGCCCTACATAATAGACCACCGCGCCCTTGAGATCCACGGGCAGGGGCTCACCCTTGTCCAGAGTCTCCACCAGGCGCTTGTGGGCCGCGTCGCGCGCGGCCAGGATGGTGCCCGAAATGAGCACCCTGTCCCCAGCGCGCAGGGAACGGGCCGTGGCCTCGTCAAAAGGCGCGCGGATTTTTTTTACGGTGTCGGACATGGCGGCCTCCTACAGCACAACTTCGGCGTGGCGCGCCGCGTGGCAATTGATATTGACGGCCACCGGCAGGGAAGCGATGTGGGTGGGGGCCCACTCCACATGCACCTTAAGGGCCGTGGTCGCCCCGCCCAGGCCCTGCGGGCCCACGCCGGTCTTGTTGATCATCTCCAGCAGCTCGTCCTCAAAGGCCGCGTAGCGCGGGTCGGGGTTGCGGCTCTCCAGATCGCGCGCGGCCGCGCGCTTGGCGCAGATGGCGGCCAGCTCCATGGTGCCGCCCAGGCCCACGCCCACCACCAGGGGCGGACAGGAATTGGGGCCCGCCGCCAGGATGGCCTCCAGCACCACCTTGCGCACGCCTTCTATGCCGTCCGCGGGCACCAGCATTTTGAGCACGCTTTTGTTTTCCGATCCGGCTCCCTTGGGGGCCAGCCGCAGGCGCAGACCGTCGCCAGGCACCAGCCGGGTATGGAGCACAGCCGGGGCGTTGTCCCCGGTGTTTTTGCGCTCAAAAAGCGGCTCCGCCACACAGGACTTGCGCAAATAGCCGTCCACATACCCCCGGCGCACGCCCTCGTTAACGGCGTCCTCAAAAGCGCCGCCCACGATGTGCACCTCCTGCCCCACCTCGGCGAAGACCACGGCCAGGCCCGTATCCTGGCAAAGGGGCACTTCGCCCTGGGCGGCGATGGCCGCGTTTTCCAGCAGCTGATCCAGAATGTTGCGGCCCACGGGCGAGGGTTCGGCCTCGCGGGCCCTGCGCATGGCCGCCGTCATGTCCGCGGGCAGGCGGTAGCAGGCCTCCACGGCCAGCTGCGCCACGGCCCGCGCAATGTCTTCGTACTGAATTTCCTTCATAACCTTGCCTCGATGTTCCGGTTGTCGCGCCGTCCTGCCGCCGCAGCCGCGGCGGCCGCGCCCTTTATAACCACGGACCTAGTGGAAAGGCCAGATAAGCGGAATGAGCAGCCAGCACATGAGCAGGCTGATAACCTGCAGCAGCCAGCCCGCTTTGACGTAGTCCATAAAGGAATACCGGCCGGGGCCCAGCACGATGGTGTTGGGCGGCGTGGCAATGGGCGTGAGGAAGCAGCAGGAGGCGGACATGGCAATGCCCATGGCGATGGGCAGGGGGGAGATGCCGCTGCCCATGGCGATGGGCAGGGCCAGCGGGGCCATAAGGGCCGCCGTGGCCGTGTTGGACATAAAATTGGTGATGATGGCCGTGAGCGCGCAACAGACCAGCATGAGCATCCAGGGGTCGTGCACCAGACTGACCACGGCGTTGGCCACAATGGCCGCCGCGCCGGACTTGTCCATGGCCGCGGACATGGAAAGCATGCCCGCAAACAGGAAGATAGTGGTCCAGTCCACGCTGCGGAAGGCCTCGCGCATGGTCATGCAGCCCGTGATGATCATCAGGCAGGCCCCCAGCATGGCCGCCGTGGTCAGGGGCATCAGCTCGCTGGCCATCATGACGACCACAAAGGCAAAGATGATCATGGCGTGCCACATTTTGTTCTCGCGCCGGTGCTGGGCGCTTTCGGTCACCACGTCGTCGTCCACCGGGGCCACGTCGGGCAGGAAGCGGTGGCCGAGGAGACCGTAATAAACCAAGCCGGCCACCAGCAGGGGCACGCCGATAAGGCCGAACTCAAAAAAGCCGAAAGGCGTCTGGCCGGTCTGGGCCAGCATGGAGTTGATAATGCCGTTGGGCGGCGTGCCCACCAGAGAAACCGTGCCGCCCAGGGAAGCTGCAAAAGCCACGGGCATAAGCACCTTGCCGGGGGCCAGCTTGGCCTTGAGGCACATGCCCATGATCATGGGCACGGCCACCACGGTGGTGCCGGTGTTGGACAGCACGGTGGAAAGCAGGCCCACCGCGGCCATGGCGTAAACCAGCAGCTTGATGGGGCTGCCTTTGGAGAGCTTCACCGCCAGCGCGCCCACCTTATCCGCAAAGCCGGTGATAAAGGTGGCCTCGCCCACGATGAACATGGCCATGAACAGCACCACCGTGGGATTGCCGAAGTAGCTGAAGGCCACTTTAGAGGTAATGACATGGGTAAGAGAGAGGGCGATGGGCACCAGCAGCGCGGTGACGGGCAGCGGCACTACCTCGGTAAAGAACATGACGGCCGCCACGAACAGAATGCCCAGGGTGATGTAGGCTTTTGTGGGATCATCCGGCAGCTTGATGCCCAGCTGCTGGGCGGCGAACACGTCCTGCCCTGCCAGGAGCACCGCCATAACCACAACCACCGCCAGTAAGAAGGACCGTTTCATCCGTCAACCTCCAAGGGGAAATAGAGTTGATGGTGTCTCCATAAAGTCCGCAACGGATTTTTGCGGCACGCGAGAGACGCAGAAAACTTAAGACGGCAAACTTGCCGAATACATGACACTATCTCTGCGTTGATGCAATAGGTTTCCGTTGAGCGATTGAACAGTTTTATATTTTTTTCAAAGATTCCAATATAAACGTTGAAAAAATTTTTTTGCAGCAATATGTACAAAAAATCACAATATGTAAGAAAAAACTTGGCATTTCCATTTGTTTTTGGCATAGTATAAAATGAGATACATTGTGAATTATTTATCACGATGTATACATATAAAGACCACTTCTGCTATGGCGCTGGGCCACAGCCTTGGCGTCAGACAAGTGCGCTCCGACCATACCAGTAATAGATACTCACAACGGAGACACAACATCTTTGCGTCCGACGGCGGATCCTGCTATGTGTGGCAGAAACGTTACGGCACAGGCCCGTCGGCGCGCGGCCCCGGCACAGGGGCGGCGCTCTCGCCCGGCTCCGCCGCCCTGCCCCCCGGCGGGCAGCCCCCCGCAACCTCAGCCCCAACGGAGTAGGTATGCAATTTTCCAACATCCTCGTCCCGGTAGACGGCTCGGAGGACGCCCTGTTCGCCTGCCGCGTGGCGGAGCAGCTCACCGCCGCCATCCCCGGCAAGGAAACCGTTACCCTGCTGTACTGCGTGGAGCCCATCCCCGCCCTCATCGGCGGCGCGCAACGCGCGGAACTGGAAGAAGAACACGCTAGGGAAAGCGGCAGAATCTTTGACGCCGCCCGCAACGTGCTGCAACACAGCGACCTGAACATCGTCACCGCCTTCCGCTACGGCGAAACGGCCCAGACTATCGCAGACGCAGCCGAAGAACTGGGCTGCGGCCTGATCATCATGGGCACCCGCGGCCGGGGCGAACTCAAAAGCCTGGCCCTGGGCAGCGTAAGCCACGAGGTGCTGCACAAGGCCACGGTGCCCGTACTGCTGGCCAACAAAACCCACCTGCAAGGCAAGAAGCAATGACCGCCCCTCTCCAGGCGGCCCATCCAACCCCAACTGCTGGAGCCCCCATGTCAAAACTGCCGTTTTTTCTCACCGTGCCCGCCGCTGTGCTTGGCTTGCCCGCGGCTGCCCTGGCGGCCCAGGGGCACCCCACCGTCCCCGGAGCGGAACTGGCCGTTTACTGGGCCATCCCTTTTGCCTGCATGCTGCTTTCCATCGCCCTCATGCCCCTGCTGGCCCCGCACTTTTGGGAGCACCATTTCGGCAAAATATCCCTGTTCTGGGGCCTGGCCTTCCTGGTCCCCTGCGCCCTGGTTTACGGCTTTTCCACAGCGCTCTATGAATTTTTGCACATTATCCTTCTGGATTATATTCCCTTTATTATCCTGCTGTTCACCCTCTTTACCGTAGCCGGGGGCGTGCGCCTTAAGGGCTCGCTCACCGGCACGCCCCTGGTGAACACGGGCCTCCTGGCCGTGGGCACCGTGCTGGCCAGCTGGATGGGCACCACCGGCGCGGCCATGCTGCTGATCCGCCCCCTGCTCCGGGCCAACGCCCACCGCCGCTACAAGGCGCACAGCGTGGTCTTTTTTATTTTTCTGGTGGCCAATATCGGCGGATCCCTCACCCCGCTGGGCGACCCGCCGCTTTTTCTGGGCTTTCTGAAGGGCGTCAGCTTTTTCTGGACCACCACCAACCTTTTTCTGAAAACTGCGCTCATGTCGGCCATTCTCATCTGTCTTTACCTGGGCCTGGATACGGCCCTCTACGCCAAGGAAGGCAAGCCCCGCCCTGCCCCTGAAGACCGCGGCAACGGCGAAAAACTCGGCCTGGACGGCAAGATCAACCTGCTCTTCCTGCTGGGCGTGGTGCTGGTGGTGCTGGCCTCCGGCCTCTGCCCCCTGGGCGTGCTGTTTGAAGTCTACGGCGTGCCCGTGGAAGGCCAGAACCTGCTGCGCGACGTGCTGCTGCTCTGCCTTGCCGGGCTCTCCCTGCGCTTTACCGCCAAAGAATGCCGCAAGCTCAACGACTTTACCTGGGCCCCCATTGAAGAAGTGGCCAAGCTCTTTCTCGGCATCTTCCTCAGCATGATTCCGGCCATCGCCATCCTGCGGGCCGGCACAAACGGCGCGCTGGCCGGGCTCATCCAGCTCGTGACCACGGCGGACGGCCAGCCCAACAACGCCATGTACTTCTGGCTCACGGGCGCGCTCTCCAGCTTCCTGGACAACGCCCCCACCTACCTGGTCTTCTTTAATACCGCAGGCGGCGACCCCGTGCACCTTATGAACGACATCCCCGCCACCCTGGCCGCCATCTCGGCCGGCGCGGTCTTTATGGGGGCCAATACCTACATCGGCAACGCCCCCAACTTTATGGTCCGCTCCATTGCCGAAAACCAGGGCGTGCGCATGCCCAGCTTCTTCGGCTATATGGCCTGGTCCGTCGGCATCCTGATCCCCTCGTTCTTGCTGATCACCTGGCTGTTCTTTTAAGGCCTTTTACCCTTGAAACGCCCTGGCGGCCGCATGAGCAGCCGCCAGGGCATGCTCCGGAATGCGCTCTTGCCCCTGGGAACCCCGCCTTCTCAGGGGCAAGAGGCCCCCAAAAACACGCGCAGGGGGCGAAACAGCCATTGCGCACAACTGCGGACAAGGTTATCCTGACGGACTACACTTTTATTTACAGGAAAATCATGACCGCATCTTTTGAAGACCTGGGCTTGTCCCAGGATTTGCTCAGCGCCGTAAAAGAACTGGGCTTTGAAGAGCCCTCCCCCATCCAGCTTCTGGCCATCCCCCCCCTGCTGGAAGGCTGCGACGCCGTGGGGCAGGCCCAGACCGGCACCGGCAAAACCGCCGCCTTCGGCCTGCCGCTGCTGGAAAAACTTGTTCCGGAAAAAATCGTGCAGGCCCTGGTGCTGTGCCCGACGCGCGAGCTGACCATTCAGGTGGCCACGGAACTTATCCGCCTGGCCGCAAAAAAACGCGGCGTTTCCATTTTGCCCATTTACGGCGGCCAATCCATTGAACGACAATTCCGGGCGCTGGAAAAAGGCGTGCAGGTGGTCGTCGGCACACCGGGCAGGCTTCTTGATCACCTGCGGCGCGGCACGCTGCGGCTTTCGGCGGTAGCCATGACCGTACTGGACGAAGCCGACGAAATGCTGGACATGGGCTTTCGCGAAGATATCGAAACCATTCTTGAGCAAACCCCGGCCCTCTGTCAGCGCGTGCTGTTTTCCGCCACCATGCCGCCGCCCATCCGCGAGCTGAGCAAGCGCTTTCTGCGCGATCCCCAGATGCTGACCATCACGCACAAAATGCTGACCACCCCCGCCATTGCGCAGGTCTACTATGAGGTGCGCCCGTACCAGAAAGTAGACGCGCTGTGCCGCGTTCTGGATTCCCAGGGCTTTCGCAAAGCCCTGGTTTTCTGCTCCACCAAGCGCAGCGTGGATGAGGTAAGCACGCATTTGCAGCAGCGCGGCTACCAGGCCGACGCCCTGCACGGCGATCTGGCCCAGGCGCAGCGGGACCGGGTGATGCAGCGTTTTCGCACGGAAGGCGTCGATATCCTGGTGGCCACCGACGTGGCCGCCAGAGGCATAGACGTGGACGATGTGGACGCCGTGATCAATTACGACATGCCGCATGACGTGGAAAAATATGTGCACCGCATCGGCCGCACCGGCAGAGCAGGCAGGGACGGCAAGGCTTTTACCTTTGTGACGGTGCGCGACCGCTGTAAACTGCGCGACATTATCCGCTACACCGGGGCGCGCATCACACAGGGACGGCTGCCCACCCTGCAGGATGTGGACAATCTGCGCCTGACGCGGCTGCTGGAAGAAGTGCTGCACGCCGTTAAGGAAGATCCGCTGGAACGCTGGCTGGCGGTGCTGGAAAATTTTACGGCCGAGCACTTTCCCCAGGGCGAGGCCGCCCACCGGGAGATTTCCGCGGCGCTGCTCAAACTGCTGCTGCAAAAGACCTTTGGCGACCAGAACGCCGCCGGGGAAGATATTTTTGCAGAGCCGCGCAGCGCGAGGCGGCCAAACGACGTTCAGGACAGGGAGGACAGGCCCGAGGGCAAGCGGCAGCGCGGGCCCAGAAACGCCGGCCCCATGCGCAAGCTGCAACTGAATGTGGGCCATGCCCATAGGGTTGCCCCCGGCCAGGTGGTGGGCGCCATTACGGGGGAGTGCGGCATCCCCAGCAGCGCCATCGGCGCCATCAGCATTCAGCCGCACTGCAGTTTGGTGGAGATCGCTGAAGACGTTGCCGACGACGTCCTGGCGGTGCTGCAAAAGGGTGTTTTTATCTGCGGAATACGGGTAACGGCCAGGGCGGACTCCGGCAAGGGGACCATGACGCCGACGCGCAAACGCTTTGCCGGAGCGCGCCGCCAGCACCCGGGAAAATTCGGCAAAAAAATGCGGACCGGCAAGGAAGCGACAAGGGACGAAAAGACCCCGCGGCAGTAGCGCTTAACGCCGTTGCGCTTAACGCCGGGGGCAAAAGCCCGCCTGTACGCAGAAGTGGGTTCTCTTCTTCCAGAACGACACGGATCTTAAACTCGGCGGTGAACTTCCGTCTCAATTGGGACATAAAAACCTTTTGCGGCTTCTTACGTCCACCTTAGCCCCTGGTCCGGTTTGCCGAAACCACTTCTGTGCCCCCGTGTCGGCCGGTCCTGTCCTTGACAATAAGTATATTTTTTATGCCATATCGGCATGAAATTTGAGTATGACCCGGCCAAGAGTGCGGCCAACAAAATAGCACGGCCTCGACTTTGAAGAGGCCAAGGCCCTGTGGCAGGATGAAACCTGCGGGAGGCGACGTGCTGCGCTCAGGCGAGCCGCGCTTCCTGGTTATCGGCATGATCAAGGGCAAAATATGGACCGGGGTTATCACACCGGGGCGAGGCCGTGCGCATCATTTCCGTGCGCGAGCCCGCAAGGAAGAGGTGGAACACTATGGCTCGCGAACATATTTCAGCAGAAGAGTTCGACCGCCGCTTTGACGCGGGTGAAGACATTTCCGCGCATGTGGACTGGGCGGCCGCCCGCAGGCCCAACAGGCAGATGCAGCGCGTAAACGTGGACTTTCCCACCTGGATGGTGGAAGCGCTGGGCACAGAGAAAGCCCCTCCTCCTGGTAGATTCTTTCTGTCCGCTTATGGTTCCGCACCAGGCCCTCACGCCGCAGTAATTCATGCAGGCGAGGGGAACCGAAGCGCCGCCGCTCTTCCGCCAGCTCCCGCAAGCGGGTACGCAAACGCAGATCGCGATCCTCGGGTGGCGGCCGCCTGGCGGAACAGCGGTTCAACTGGATCCTCGGCAGGCCCGCCGCTCTGAGAGGCCGTGTTGCACCTGGATATAGCGCACGGCTTCCCTCTGGGCTGCGGGCTTCAGAAGTTTTTTGAGAGCACGTCCTTCAGGACGACAATATCCA
>NZ_FNBX01000012.1 GCF_900102485.1 Desulfovibrio legallii
TGTCGGAAAATCTGGACGCTTTCATGTAAAATCTCCGTTCGGGTCAGTATCGGAAATTCTACCCATAAACGCTACTTCTTTTTGGGGGGATTACCGGGGCATGGCGCACATATGAAGTGCGCAATAGAGCCGGTGCGCTATTTTCCTACAATATGCTTGAGCAGCTTTGCAATAAAGGCTGGGCCACTTTGACTGAGAATACCGTCACAATTCTCAATCGACATATGGCTAAGTGTCAGCCGTGGGAGTTGGCAGCCCTGGCGTTGCCCCCAGCCCTTCCCTTTCATTTGCGCGTTCACCCTCGAGGGAGCCTCACAATAGGAAGCAAGTTTGCCGTGGAGTATGCTTTCCATGCCCTGTCTCGCCCAATTTTGTTTACTCGAACTGGAATAATGGTCAAAGCCGAAGGCAAGGAGTACTGCCTGCTCGACCCAAATTACAGTATCATTACAAAGATTGATGCTTACAGAACGGATCCACTGACGGATCCGCAGGACAGAATGTTCTGGTGGGCAGAGCTGCTTGATTTGATGTGTAAGCCGGATGAAGTCATTGACAATAAGGCGTTACGTTCATACAAAATTGCCAGAGCATACCACTTTACTGTTAGTATTCAATCTATTCGAGGTGATTTGCGTATCACGCCCCGCCTGCTAGCAGAAGTGCCAACGCACGAGAATGAAGATGGCAGCACCCAGGAAAACAAGATTCTTCCGCCGCAGGCGCACGCAACTTTTGTAAAAGATTTTGAGCAGCACCCCCTGCGAACCCAATACGCACTGGGAAGCGGATACTTCATTTCACTGCCCAAGGAAATGCAAGTCGGATTGAGCGCGGTGAAGGGCGTTAACCGGTCAAGCATTCAAGAAAAAATAGATTTCATCAATAATCCTTATGAGTTTTTAAAAAAACGACTGGCGGGCGATCTGTCAGAAGAAATTATAGACAGCATTTTTGTGGAAACACCTCTTTTTTTAGAGGAGCGCGTCAAAGGGCTCTGCATATGGGAAGCGCGAAATGTCTTTCCCACAAGCTCCAGCGGGCAAAAATGGCTGCCGGACACGCTGCCGGATACTGTGCAAATTCTTGTGGGCGACCAAGCATATCAAGTATCTGTGCCAGAATTGCGACAATTCATCGCTGATGTCGCTGGTGCTTTGGAAAACAATGAGCCGCTTGTCTCTTTATGCGGAGACAACATTTCTGTAACGTTTGACCTTCTTGAGCAGCTTAAAACAACAGCACGAATTTTTTTGGAAGGAGAAAAACAGGGAAAAGTAGAAATTTTCCGCATTGCACCAAGAGTAACTGACGTTGATGAAGTATGTGCCGTGCCAACGCGGCCAGCGTGGGAAGGCGCTATAGAGTATGCTGCTGGCGTGCACCCGCATCTTCACCAGCAGGACGGCATTGATTGGCTGCAAGCGCATTGGCGTGCAGGAACTTCAGGTGCTCTTCTAGCTGATGACATGGGCTTAGGAAAAACACTTCAAACTCTTTCCTTCATGTGGTGGCTTTTTAAGCAAATGGAAACAGGGCATGCAGATCGCCACCCAATACTCATCGTTGCGCCTACAGCCTTGATTAAGAACTGGCAGGAGGAGGCTGAAAAATTTTTTGACCGTGCGCTGGGGAATCCACTCGAAGCCTATGGTCCATTTTTTACAGCTTTTGCTAGTAGAGCCGCAGCACGCGAAGCCCTGATGCAGCATCCATGGGCTATCACAACGTATGAAACCATGCGTGACAAAATAGAAGTATTCGTGGGGCCGTACTCTCTGCTTGTTTTTGATGAGGCACAAAAAATAAAGAATCCTGGCGCACTGGTTTCTGAAATGGCAAAGTCCATAAAGACAGAATTTTGCCTCGCATTGACCGGGACACCCGTAGAAAATAGCTTGCGCGACCTTGTGAGTATTGTGGACAGAGTACAACCCACACGCAAACAGAAGCTGCTACGTTTTGTTGAAAACTATGAAACTATCGAGAGGGGAGGGAAGCCAACTTTTGGCCCGTACCCGAAAGGAGTACACTGCCCAAATACAAGCCGCAGTAACAATGCAAGCCAGCATGATGAGCCTGAAGAAGCCTACGACAAGGAAATTTTTCTGCAAAAAATCAAGGAAGAGCTGGAGTGCGCTACGCCTCCTGTACTTCTGCGCAGGTTGAAAGATACACACTGGAACGAGCGGCCAGAAAAAACGATCCTTCCGCCTTACGAAGACATTATGCCACCTTTGCAAGCGCAAATCTACGATGCAGCACTGGCTAACGCCAAGGAAAAACTCCGCATGGGATCAATGGGGGCGGTACTTGAGGCCATTCAGCGTATGCGGCAAATATCATTGCATCCACCGCTTGATCCAACGGATTCGCCCCAAAAAATGCTGGAATGCTCGGCACGCATTGTCCGCCTCATGACAATCTTGGACGAAATACAGAAACGCGACGAAAAAACCCTCGTATTTGTGGAATACCTCGAAACGCAGGCACGGCTTGCCACACTCCTGAGTGAGAAATATTCACTTTCTGTCTCATGCATCAACGGCGGGGTACAGGCAACGCAACGACAAGGAATTGTAAATAAATTCCAAAATGGGCCTGATGGATTTGACGTGCTGTTGCTCTCACCTAAAGCTGGGGGAGTGGGGCTAAACCTTACCGCCGCCAACCATGTCATACATCTAACGCGCTGGTGGAATCCGGCGGTCGAAGACCAGTGCACTGACCGGGTTTACAGAATCGGCCAAAAGAAAGCCGTGTTTCTGCACTATCCACTAGCCATCCACCCTACCTACGGCGATCAAAGCTTTGATTGCAATCTACACCGACTGCTCGATAAAAAGCGTGCTCTAAGCCAAGGCGTGCTTAGTCCAACCAATCCTAGAGACACCCGCGAAGTGTTTGAAGCTCTATTGGGAGATGCGTAACAAAATCGGCCTGCCGCAATACTCCAATAATCTGTTCTTCGGTAAATCTGCTGCGTTTCATTCTTGTGCTCCTATGCCAGGAATACTAACTTTTCAATGGTATATTTTCCTGGGGGAGGGTCAGTGTTGGTTTTGAAAATGACGACTGCGCCAACGACCAACACTATAACCAACAGCAAGGTTGACTGCAAACGACAGCAAATGAAAAAATGTGAATGGACGTGAAAGCAAAAGCCGCCCCAATCTCGTTGATTGGGGCGGCTTTTTGAAAGAAAATGATTTTTGTTGAAATCATCTGAAAACCATCATGGTGCCGAGGGCGGGACTCGAACCCGCACGAGAATTCTCACTACCCCCTCAAGATAGCGTGTCTACCAGTTCCACCACCTCGGCGCAGAGAAGGCTTCTATCGCATAGTCCGGGGAATGGCAAGTGTTTTTTCCTGTCGCGGCGGGCTTGCGCTCTAAAGCTGTTGCGGCTACTCTTGCAAGCCCTATGGAGTGTGGCATGGACGAAACCGTACAGAAATTTTTGCGCAGCGCGGGCCCGGTGCTCTGTGTGGACATAGGCAGCGGCACGCAGGACGCGCTGCTGGCCCGTCCAGGGCTGGAAGGCGAAAACTGGCCGCGCTTTGTGCTGCCCGCCCCGGCCCGGCTGGCGGCCCAGCGCATCCGCGAGCTCACCCTGCTGCACCGCAATATCTGGCTTTACGGCGGCAACATGGGCGGGGGCTTTACCCAGGCCATCAAAGAACACCTGGCCGCCGGGCTGGCGGTCTTTTCCACCGCCGCGGCCACCCGCGGCATTCATGACAGCGAAGAGGTGGTCCGCGGCCTGGGCGTGGAAATCTGCGCCAATTGTCCGGAAGGCTGCGTGCCCGTCTTTCTTGCCGACTACGCGCCCGATTTCTGGGCGGGCCTGCTGCGCCTGGCCGGGCTGCCGCAGCCGCACTTGGTGTTGGCCGCAGCGCAGGACCACGGCTTTCACGTCTACAACAACCGGCAGGGCCGCATGCGCGCCTG
Source organism: Desulfovibrio legallii (assembly GCF_900102485.1). NCBI lineage: Bacteria > Pseudomonadati > Thermodesulfobacteriota > Desulfovibrionia > Desulfovibrionales > Desulfovibrionaceae > Desulfovibrio > Desulfovibrio legallii. Next base: position 3,953 of record NZ_FNBX01000012.1, read on the forward strand.
GAGCGACCTTCTGGCCGCCTCGGCGGCCCCTTCCGGCTGGATCCACGCCGCGCCGCCCCCGTCCCTGACCCGCATGCAGGCCCTGCACGAAAAGACGGGCGGCCCCGTGGCGGACACGGGCGCCAGCGCCCTGCTGGGCGCGCTGTGCGACCCGAGCGTGCTGGAGCGCAGCTTCCGCGAAGGCGTGACCATCGTCAACGTGGGCAACGGGCACACCGTGGCGGCCCTGGTGTATCAGGGCAAGGTGCGCGGCATTTACGAGCACCACACGGGCATGCGCACACGGGAGCAGCTCCTGGAGGATCTGGAGCAGTTCCGCAAGCACTGGTTGCCGGCCGAGGCGGTACAGGCCAGCGGCGGGCACGGCACGGCTTTTGGTCCGTACTGTGAGGAGGCCGGCGGCTACGCGCCCACCTTCATCACCGGGCCCAAGCGCGCCCTTCTGGAGGGCTGCGGCACATTTCTGGCCCCGCACGGCGACATGATGCTGGCGGGCTGTTTTGGACTGCTCTGGGGCTGGGCGCACCGGCAGGTGAAGTAAGACGCGCCACTTGAGGGGGAAGGCATGGACGTTTTTGACGAAGCGGAACTGTGGAGTCGCGAGCATATTGAAGAAACGCAGCTGCTGCGCCTGCGCAACACCGTGGCGCAGACCCGCAAGTGCGCCTTTTACCGCCAACGCCTGGACGAGGCCGGCGTAGGGCCAGAATCCCTGCGCAGCCTGGACGACCTGCGGCGCATCCCTTTTACCACCAAGGACGATCTGCGCGCCCAGTATCCCACAGGGCTGCTCTGCGTGCCGCAGTCCGAGGTGGTGCGCATGCACTGCTCCAGCGGCACCACGGGTTCGCCCGTGGCCATCTGCCATACCCAGAACGACATCAACGCCTGGGCGGACCTCATGGCCCGCTGCATGTATATGGTGGGCGTGCGCCGGGACGACGTATTCCAGAATATGTCCGGCTACGGGCTGTTCACGGGCGGCCTGGGCATCCACTTCGGGGCGGAGCGCCTGGGCTGCATGACCATCCCGGCCGGGGCGGGCAATTCCCGCCGCCAGATCAAGCTGGCCAAGGATTTTCACACCACGGTGGCCCACATTCTGCCTTCTTACGCGCTGATTCTGGGCGAGCACCTGCGCGAAATGGGCGAAGACCCGCGCGAATTCCCCTTGCGCATCGCCATGGTGGGCGCGGAGCCGTACACCGAAGAATACCGCCGCCGCATTGAGCAGCTCTTTGACATGAAGGTCTACAACTCCTACGGCCTCTCGGAGATGAACGGCCCCGGCGTGGGCTTTGAATGCCTGGAGCAGAACGGGCTGCACATCTGGGAGGACGCCTACATCCCCGAAATTGTGGACCCGGAGACAGGCGCAGCCCTGCCCGACGGCGAGGTGGGGGAGCTGGTCATGACCTGTCTCTGCCGCCAGGGCATGCCCATCCTGCGCTACCGCACCCGCGACCTGACCCGCTTTCTGCCCGGATCCTGCGCCTGCGGCCGCAAGCACCGGCGCATCGACCGCATCCTGGGCCGCGCGGACGACATGTTCATCATCAAGGGCGTGAACGTCTACCCCCTCCAGGTGGAGCAGGTCATCATGGCCTTCCCGGAAGTGGGGCAAAGCTACCTTATCGTCCTGGAAAACGACGGCATCGGCGACGTCATGCGGGTGCAGGTGGAAATCCGGGACGAGTATTTTGTGGAAGATATGCGCGTGCTCCACAACCTGCAAAAGGCCATTACCGCGCGCCTGCGCGATGAAATTCTGGTGACGCCCAGGGTGGAGCTGGTGGAAAGCAACAGCCTGCCGCGTACCGAGGGCAAGGCCGTGCGGCTCAAGGATCTGCGCGAACAGAAGTAACGCGCCGGTTTTTGCGGCACAACCGGCCCACAGGCGGTTCTATGGATTTTCTGCCTTTTCCCCTGGCCTCAGTTCTGGCGGGCGCGTTCATCTCGCTGCTCTGCTTTGTGCTGCTGCTGAATATCTTCGGTCTGCCGGCCAACTGGCTGCTGCTGGGGCTGGTAGCTCTGTGGAAGATGGTCCACCCCGCGGCCCAGTCCATGGACGTCTGGTTCTGGGTGCTCATGGTGGGCATCGCCCTGGCCGGGGAGGCCCTGGAAATGGGCCTGCAGATCGTCAAGGCCCGGCGCTACGGCTCCAGCTCCTCCGGCACCTTTGCCGGCATGATAGGAGCCATTGCCGGCGCCATCCTGCTGGCCCCCCTGTTCTTTGGCCTGGGCGCGCTCATCGGCGCGCTGCTGGGCGCGTGGACAGGCTGTTTCCTCATGGAGATTGTCCGGGGCCGCCCGTTGGGCGAGGCTCTGGACGCGGCCTTCGGGGCCATGATGGGACGCTTTTTGGGCACAGTGTGCAAATGCGGGGCCGGCGGCGCCATGCTGGCTCTGGCGGCCAGCCATATCTGGCCCCAGGCCCCCGCCCTTTTTCTGGAACCGACCGAAGGCGCAACCCAGGTGCTGACGTCCTTTTTCCGGTTGTGCTGAGGCGCATGATGTTGCTGCACGGTCTGGACGTGGTTCTGGTCAAGACCCGCTTCCCTGAAAACATCGGCATGGCGGCGCGGGCCTGCGTCAATATGGGCTGCCCTTCTCTGCGTCTGGTGGATCCGGAACGCTGGGACAAAGACAAAGCCGCACCTCTGGCCACGCCCAAGGGCCTGCCCCTGCTGGACAGCCTGACCGTGCACCCCGCAGTGGAGGAAGCCGTGGCCCCCTGCGCCCTGGTGCTGGGCACAACGGCGCGGGTGGGCGGCTGGCGCAGGGCCCTGCTCTCGCCCCCGCAGGCCGGGAGGCTGGCGGCGGCGGCTCTGGCGCGCGGGGAACGGGTAGCCCTGGTTTTCGGTCCTGAAGACCGCGGCCTGAACAATGCGGAAATCACCCACTGCCAACAGCTGGTCACCATCCCCACTGATCCGGCGGCGCGCTCCCTCAATCTGGCCCAGGCCGTGCTGCTCCTGACCTACGAATGCGCCAACGCCGCACGGGCCCTGCGCCATGCCAGGGCCGACGCCACGGGCACGACGGCCACCCTGGTCGCCGACAACGCAGGCCCCGCGCCTGACGCGCCACCCCGCCAGGACCGGCCAGACCCCGTGCCCGGCGGGCGGGCCGCCACGGCCGCCGAGCAGGAACGGCTTATGGCCGCGCTCAAAGACATGCTCCTGCGGCTGGACTACCTGCACGGCGACAACCCCGACTACTTCCTGCTGCCCTGGCGGCGGCTGTTCAGCCGCGCGGGCCTGCGCCGCCACGAGTACGACGCCCTCATGGGCCTCTGCCGTCAGGTGCGCGCCAAGCTGGGCTGATTCCGCGCAGGGCAGCATCCGCCCTGCCGCCCCCTATGCCGCATCTGCGCCTTTACCCCGCCCCACAGCCCCGGCAATCCCCCACACGGTTTTGCAGAACGCTTCGCATGCCACGCAATGTGAAAAAAAATTCTTTTGCCGCTGCGGCCATCATTCCGGCGCAGCCTTTTGACAGCTTTTGCCGTCCATTCTATACTCGTCTCTCAACTTTTTATCATTCTTGTCGATAGAGATTAAAACACTACAGGCGACGTGCCTGCCCCTTGGCAGGGGGGCATCCACGCTCTGAGGTCCGCACGGCGCGGCCAGATCCTGGCCGCGGACGGGCCTTGCCCGCTGCAACGCGGCAATTCCGACGGCATTTTCGTTATGCTTGGGGGAGGACATTCCATGCGTCTCACGCTCGCGCACAAGTATGTGGGTTCCCTGTTCATTGCGCTGATCGTCTGCTGCGCCGTGGTGCTCGGCGTCGCCATCTATCATATGAAAAAACCTTTTGAGGCGGAGCTGGAAGACGGCATGGCGCGCAGCCAGAAGGTGGTGGAAGCCGCCATCGCCGCTACGGCGGAGCGCTTTCTCCGCAGCGGGGATCTTGTGGCGCGCAATCCGGACTTCGCCGCCGCCGTGGCCGCCAAGGACCACGCCACGGTCTACGCTCTGGCCCAGGAGCTTATGCGCGCCGCGGGTTCGGACTTCATGTCCGTTACGGACGCCCAGGGCACGGTCGTGGCCCGCGGCCACGCCCCCAAATACGGCGACAACATCGCCAGACAGTCCACCGTGGCCAAGGCCATGCAGGGCGAAGCCGCCGCCGCCGTGGTCACGGGGCCCATCAATCCCTTTATGCTCCGCGCCTCCTGCCCCATACGCCACGAGGGGGCCGTGGTGGGCACCGTTTCTGTGGGCGTGCTCCTCACCACGCCCACGTTTCTGGACGACCTCAAGCGCCTGGCCGGCGTGGACGTGACCATCTTCAAGGGCGATACGCGAGTCATGACCACCATTATGCGCGACGGCAAGCGGGTTGTCGGCACCAAGCTGGACGCCCCGGACGTGGTGCGGGCCGTGCTGGAGCGCGGCGAAGTAAGCCTGGTGCGCAACGTCATCCTGGGCGTGCGCTACCAATCCGCCTACTGGCCCGTGCGGACGGCGGACGGCAAAATTCTGGGCATGTGGTTTGTGGGCCTGCCCATTGAAGAGCTGGCCAAGCTGGAGTACGCCGGCATCCAGGCCGCTGTGCTCACCGCGCTGGGGCTGCTGGCGGTTCTGCTGGCGCTGGCCGTGCTGGTGGGGCTGCGCATCAGCGCGCCCGTGGGCCGGATTACGCGCTACGCCCTGGCCGTGGCCAAGGGGGACGCCTCCGCCCGGCTGGGCGTGCGCGGCAACGACGATATGGGCCAGCTGGCCGATGCCCTGCGGCACATGGAAAGCAACCTGCGCAACCTGGTGAAGGAAGCCCAAGCCAGAACCGAAGAGGCCCGCAGCATGAGCGAGGAGGCCCGCCAAGCCGTGGAAGAGGCCCATAAAGCGCAACAGGAGGCCGAAAAGGCCCGGCAAGAGGGCATCGTGAGCGCGGCCGGGCGCATGGGCGGCGTGGTGGAAAAGCTCAACGCCGCCGCCGAACAAATCGCCGACCAGGTGGACAACACCCATGTGGCCTTGAGTCATGCCCTGAAGCGCCTGACGGAAACCGCCGCGGGCATGGGCCAGATGAACGCCAGCGTGCTGGACGTGGCTAAAAACGCCGGGGGCGCGGCGGACATTTCCAACGCGGCGCGAGTGGAGGCCGAATCCGGCGCACAGGTGGTGGCCCAGGCCGTTTCCGGCATTCAGGAGGTGCAGCGCCAGTCCTTAAGCCTGCGGGAAGGCATGGCCCAGCTGGCGGAACACGCCCAGGCCATTACCAGGATCATGAGCGTCATTTCGGACATTGCGGACCAGACCAATCTGCTGGCCCTTAACGCGGCCATTGAGGCCGCCCGCGCGGGCGACGCGGGGCGCGGCTTCGCCGTGGTGGCCGACGAGGTGCGCAAACTGGCGGAAAAGACCATGGCCTCCACCAAGGATGTGGCCGAAGCCGTCAAAGCCATTCAGCAGAGCGCGGAAACCAGCGTGGCTCTGGTGGACGCCACAGTGCAGACCATTGACACGGCCACGGGCTTTGCGGGCCGCTCCGGCGAGGCGCTGAGCAAAATCGTGGGCATGGTGGATCAGACCGCGGACGAGGTGCGGGCCATCGCCTCGGCCAGCGAGGAGCAGTCCGCCGCCAGCGCGGCCATCAACAAGTCGCTGGAAGACGTGAACTATATTGCCAAATCCACGGCCGATTCCATGGAAGTGGCCGCCCGCGAAATGGCCGCCCTGCGCACCCAGGCCCAGGACATGGCCAAGCTGGTGGAGGCGCTGCGGCAGGGGTAGGGGGGGACTCAGGCGGAATGTTTGCGGCAATATGCTGCAAGCGGCTCAATGCATATTCTGTCTTCGTCTCCGAGCGCGCCCTGTTGCCGCATTAGCGCCTGCGGGCTGCGCCAACGGGGGCGACCTGCCGCGCGTGGCCAGGTATGGGGCGGCTGGAGAACGATGCGGCCAGCCCCGGTCTCCGGCCACACACCTGTGAGGGCAGTTTCCACCGCCTGCGCAAGACAATCCGGGCTGATTCCCGTCAGACAGTGTCGCTCCGCATACCGGCACCTCCAGTTACACCCGGCACATTCCAACGGCAGACAAAGGGCCAATGTCTTCGGCGAAGAAGGAAGGAAACGCCCCATATCTGCGCCCCCCAGAACAATCACTTGCGGCACTTGCAGAGCGGCCGCAGCATGGGCAAAGCTCGTATCAACGCCTACAGCCAAACGGCAGCGGGCAAGCAAGGCGGCACTGGTCAAGAAATCAGTCTTGCCGGAAAGATTAACAGCCGCAATGCCTTGAGTGCGCAACGCGCTAATATTTTTTTCATTGATCGCCTTTTCTCGGGAAGATCCCAGGGCAACGACGGCAAGATTATATTTCTGACAACACCGCGACAACGCCTCACCCACAAAGGGGCAATCACGCTGCCTATCCCCCCCACCGCAAAAAATGGCTATGGTGTGCCCTAGTGCAAGGCCACACTGCGCCCACAGGGCATCAGCAGCCGAACGGGCCGCAGCCGGCAACCAAATCTTTGGCTTCAAGCAGGGAAGAGGAGCACCCAGTTGGCGTAATATTTCCCTGTATGTTGCCATTTCATTAGATGTTCCTGGATGCGGGGCCCATTGGGAGGCAAGCGCAGCATTGTAAAAATCCCTCTCACTCGGACTCATGTTAACCGCATTGGCGCGAAGCCCCATGACAGGAATCTCCAATGCAAGACTGAGAGCCGCCACAGACATGGTTGGAGAACGCGTCCCCTGAAAAACGACGTTCGCTTTTACTGCACGAAGCAACTTGACACATTGCAGCAGATAGTCAGGATCATCCAGGCGGGATTTTTCGATCGGCAACACCTCTGCAACCATGGGGGCAGCCGCATACAGGGTGGCAGCAGCGGCGTCACAAGCTACAGTAATGCGCGCTTTTGGGAAAATGGTAGGCAAATGTTCCAACAGGGCGTTGGCCAGGATACTGTCGCCAATGCCATCCAGGCGGATGTACAGCAGTTTTGCAACCTCCTGTGCAGAAAAGCCTGGAGGCAAAGGATGCGCTTTCACGCTCGGTGATGTAGGGAGTCCATCGTCGGCCAATGCATGCCCACGCATGGTCTCTGAAATATTTTGTATAATAGTCTTTAACGTTGCGTTCTGCTGTTGCAATGCAGCAAGGTGGAGATAGTTGACATAGGCAGCATAAGCCGTTATCCTTTCCGGAATAGCCATGAACGTCTTCTTTATCTGCAGAGGCGAATACTGTTTGAGCGGTTTCCTGGAAAAAATATAAAACATGTCGTCAACGCCAAGCGTCGGATAATGTACGCTATGGACAAAGCCATGCTCACGGACAAGCCGTTCAAGAGCGGCTGCAGAAAAAAGAAAGAGATGCTCATTAGGAATTAACTGCCGAATAAATCTAGCATTTGTCTGTTGAAGATAGGAAAAAGAAACCTTTTCAGAGTACTTTGGTGTTTGTATACACAATATTCCATCATTACTTAACATTGAAATAGCATTTTTCATAAATGAAACAGGATCGGAAATATGCTCAAGAACGTCCATTAAAACAATTGCATCCGTTTTGCATTCACCAGACTGCAGAGGTCCCATAGTCCCCACGTCCACCTTGATGCCTACCTCCTGCCGCAAATGCTCCGTCCATTGCCGACTCAGCTCCAACGCACGAGCCTCATAACCGAGATCCTGCATCCAGCGGGTGAGCGATCCTAAACCGCACCCCACCTCCAAAACCGTAGCCGGGGGCAGAATGTGTCGCATAATGGCGCTAAGCCAAAGCCCTGCACGCTCCCTGTAGTGTAGAATTAAGGCATCCTCAATATCATCACAATGCATTTTTCTATATTGTTGCATTGTTTTTTCTTTCCAATAGTTTGAACCATACAATGATCTTTGCTCATCTTTGGGCGCGAACAAACCTTCTTCTTCTGCACAGTCTGTATAAATTGAGATTAAAGTTTCACACACGTTACACCTATAGTAGGCGTCACTCCACTGCACAAGGTCAGTATTTCCGCACCAACAACTTTTTTTCATTATTCCGCCGCCATTAAATTTTATCAATAAGTCTATTTAAGAATATTATTAAGGTATATCCTCAAGGGGGTTATCCTCATCAAGAGCATAATTCAAACTTGCTTCCATAATCTCGCGCGCCTTTGGGGCAACGCGTGAAAAAAGCACACGGAGGCGCTCCTCAAACAATACACAGCTCTTTGGGTCATCGCTCACCCCGCCCAATTCCATATATGAGACAATAATTGGCAATTTTATAATATTATCACTTGTAAGAATTTTTGCAGCGAAATCAAAATCACCAGCAATCTTATATGAGACGTCAAAACGTTCTTTCTGCAACACACTCATACGTATAAATGTTGCTGGAAATGGAAGCCCCATCCTTGAAAGAAACAGATTATACACCTCTTGCATCGATCTGTTTATCATATGTCCAACTTTTCCATTCTTTCCAGTAAGCAATGCGCCATACGACATAGAAATATGTGCTGGTGCAGTCCGTAAATATCTATGACACTGCGCTATGCTATGCCGGCTGACAAGAAAATCGTCTGCGCCTAAAAATATGGCCCAGTCCCCAGTTGCCCGATCCAGCGCTTTATTCCAAGCATCATAGATGCCCGAATCTGGTTCCGAAATCAACTTGATTCTATCTGCATAGGGCCGCAATATATTTAAGGTCCCATCTGTGGACCCCCCATCCTGCACGACCCATTCTATATTTGGATATGACTGATTGAATATTGATGCCATCAATTTAGATATATGCTTTGCGCAATTATATACTGATGTAATAATAGAATATTTCATTTTTATCTCGACATATATAAAATTTCATTAATATATAATAATACATAACTCAATATATTTAACATATAATGGCATATCAAGTCAGAATATTATTGCGTTGCAGCAATTGTACCGCCTGCTGAAACCCCATGCGCAACTGCGACGCCTCGCGCTCAAGATTGACACAAGCTGGTCTGGAAAAGGGATGTTCCCGCTCCAGGATTTCCCGCAGGGCACTTTCCACAGCTGTCCGTTCAGCGCGCCGCGTGTATTGCAACCGCGTCCGGCCTTGAAGCGCCGCAGCTTCGGTCAAAAGGTTTTCCCACTGGTCCATTACCGTGCGCGCGTCATAACGGGCAAGCAGCTCCTGAGCGCGCCGTCCCATCCTGTCGCGCAGGGCGGCGCTGCGCAGCAGCACTTGCAGGGTAGCGGCCAAAGCGGCCGGGGTCCGCTCCGGTGCCAGCAGGCCGTTCTCTCCATGCACAATAATTTCATTGGTTCCCGTACAGTCAGCAAAACCCACAGCGGGCAAGCCGTGGCGCTGCGCCTCCACAATAACCATGCCAAAACCTTCATAACGCGAGGGGATGCAAAAGACATGGGCTTTGGCATAATAGGCATCAATATTTTCCACCATGCCAGGAAACATTACCCGCTCTTCAAGGTGTAATCCATGAACAAGCCTCTCATAGCCTGCACGGTCAACGCCATCCCCACAGAGACAAAGATCCCAATCCGGAAACCGGGAAGCCAGCAGTTTAAACGCGCGCAACAACAAAGAAAACTGCTTTACGTCTTCAATCATTCGGCCTGCAGCAATTATCTGCTTGCGGTGCACAGATTCCCTATCTGGCGGCACGGGCAGCGGCGGTAGGACGGGGTTGGGGATAACCACAGCTCGCTCCCGCAGGAATTCGGGCAAGTTCTGCCAAAAATCGGCAGTGAGCATATGGATTTTGTCCGCCGCCGCCAGACAAGCCCGCCGTTCATACGCATTCCAGCGCTCTTTTTCTATCACCTCCGGCTTGCTATGTTCTGATATAACGAGCGGTATGCCGGTATGGTTCATGATTGACGGCAGCCAGAGCAACGCGTCCCATGAAAAAAGGGCGCAGATCACGTCTAGATTGGATGCAACAATTTTACGCCGCGCTTTGTCGACTGACGCCTGTGCCCCAAGGTTCAGCGATATGCATTCCACTGAAGACGGTATAGGATACTGCGGTTTGCCGTCCGGAGGAATATCCTGACAAAAAATAACCACCTCGTGGCCCCGCCGCACCATTGCTTCCGCAATCATGGCGCCCAGACGTTCTATGCCACCGCGCACAGTATACAATGACCACACTACCAGCCCTATACGCATTGCAACCTCTGCAAACTTTGTATAACTGTTACTCAGTGAAGCAGCACTATATTATAAATTATTGCATAAATTAAAAATGCCCCCTTCCCTAGGCGCTCGACGCACCTGCATGGCGGTCATGACAACAGCCACTGCCGTCGGTCTTCGCGCCTTGCCGCTAACTCGCGTTGCACGAGGTTCTGGTCATACTTATAAAATAACTTTATCCTATTGCCCAAAGAATTACCATTAAGCGAAGCGCTCTTTTGCACTTCCTTCCCCATGCCGCGCAGATGCATAAAGTGGATGAGTCCGTTAAAAACAATTCTCATTCCAGCCAGACGCATCCTGAGGTGGTGCTCGATATCCACGAACTGGCAAGGAGAAAGCCTGATGTCAAAAAGCCCGGCGGATTCGAGAGCGCAGCGATCAAAAATATGCAAACATCCGATAACATGGTCAACAATATCAATATAATCAAATTGCCCCACATCGGGGCAATCCCCTTCATTGGTTAATGCGACAGCCTGCGGCGAAAATTCGATGATATTGCGTATCCCGCCGTGGACGGTTGCGGGCCAACCGGGGCTGAGCGCCTTCCCCCCTACACAGCCACAGCCGGGAATGGCCCGGGCTGTTTGAACCATACGGGTAAGCCAGTCTTGCGGCACAGCGATCAGGTCATCATCGCCAATAGCGATGTAATCCGCGGCACTATGGTCAAAAGCCGTCAAAAGCCAGTTGTGACCGGCAGGACGCCCGATATTCGTCGGGAAATTTAACAAATTAACTTTAACATGCGAAGGGAAAAAATCCTGCGCGCGTTGCACGATATCCCAGGTGCCATCTGTTGAGCCATTGTCAGCTATATATACTGAGTAATTTCTATATGACGTTTTTCCAAGCTGTCGCAACGCATTCTCAACATATGACGCGCGATTGCAGGTCAAAATAAGCAAATGCACCAGTGGCTCTTCTGGCAAAGGCGCCATAACGGCTTCCCACAGTTCCGCCGTTTTGGCGCGCAGGCGACATTCCTCCGGGCTGACCAAACGTCTGGCGGCCCGCGCCGCATTGTGCGGCTCATGGCGCGAAAAGTAGAGCGCGCTGGCCATTTGAGCAAGAGCGGCGCCATCCGCGGCATCCTGAACATTTTCAAACAAATCCAGCAAAGGCTCTACAGCCGTACATTGATACAGGATAGCCATATGTTCAACGGTATTCAATGTAGAGAGGGGTAAATCTTTTGCACGCGCAACGATATTCTGGACAGTTCTTGACCACGCCTCAAGATCTGCGTTACGATAGTAGGTTATAGCTCTCAAAAATAGCAACGACAATTCGCTCATAGCGCTACAGCCTTACTCTAGAGACATTTTCATAGCAAACACATGCAGTTTTCTGTGCACGATTCCACACATATCGTCGAATACAGGCTACCATGGCGCAACGCCTGGGAATACATAAACAAACTTATGCATATATAATGCCAAAAAGCGTACCACAGCAGATTGCCACCTGAATCCTGGTATGCTACGCTGAAAACATTGGGAAATCGGATCTGTCCACAACAGCCAATCCCTTGACGCTGCAAAAACAACCAGGGTCGCCCATGAAACCGATTCTCATAGTGGGGGCCGGGCTGTTCGGCTCGGTGCTTGCCGAACGCATCGCCGCCGACGCCGGTCTTCCTGTCACGGTCATCGACCGCCGCGCGCATCCCGGCGGCAACTGCTGGTCCGAGATCGACGGCCCCACCGGCGTGGAAGTGCACAAGTACGGCTCGCACATTTTCCACACCTCGGATGAAAACGTCTGGCGGTATGTCACACGGTTTACGGATTTTAATCAATACCGCCATACGGTCTGGACCATCAGCAACGGCCAGGCTTATTCCATGCCCATCAACCTGGGCACCATCAACGCCTTTTTCCGCAAAAGTTTTTCCCCGGCCGAGGCTGCGGCCCACATCCGGGCGGAGATCGCCCGCGAGGGCCTCGCCGATCCGGCCAATCTTGAAGAAAAAGCCGTTTCCCTCATCGGGCGTTCGCTCTACACAGCCTTTATCCGGGGCTACACCATCAAGCAGTGGGAGAAAGACCCCACCGAGCTTTCCCCGGAGATCATCACCCGCCTGCCCGTGCGGTTTACCTACAACAACAGGTATTTCTCCGACGCCCATGAGGGCATCCCGCTGCAAGGCTATGCCGCCTTGTTCCGCAACCTGCTGCGCCACCCCCGCATCCGCCTGCTGCTTGATACGGACTACCAGGACGTGGCCGCGCGCCACGCCGATGCCCTGATCTGCTGCACCGGCGCAGTGGACGCTTTTTTTGACTATCGCCTGGGCCGGCTGGAGTGGCGCACCGTGGATTTTGAGCGGCAGTACCACGACTGCCCCGATTTTCAGGGCACGGCGGTCATGAACTACGCCGACGCCGAAACGCCCTGGACGCGCATCCACGAGTACAAGCACTACCATCCGGAACGCCCGGCAACGCCGGCCACCGTCGTTTTTCGGGAATATTCCCGCGCGGCCGGGCAGGACGACGAGCCTTACTACCCTGTGGACACGCAGCCCAACCGCGATCTGCTGCGCCGCTACCAGGATCTTGCCCGGCAAACGACCCCGAACGTCATCTTCGGCGGGCGGCTGGGCGCATACCGCTATTATGATATGGACGACACCATCGCGGCGGCCCTGCGCTGCTATGAACACGAGGTACTGCCCCGCTTGCGCGCGGCGCCGGCCTAGCCCGCGGCCCGCTTGCCGGGGCGGTTTCCCGGCCTACAGACACGCGCGGGCCGGGAGCCCGCAGGAGCCATGCCCATGCTCACCCCCAGGCTGCTCTGGACCGCCATGCCCCAGGCCGCCAGAGAAACCCTGCTGCTTGCGGCGCACGGCGGCCGCCGCCTGACGGCCGTTATCGGCCACATTCTCGACCATAATGCGGATTGGGCCGGTCTGCCCCCCGCCGACCTCTGCGCCCTGCTCAACGGCCTGGCCGTTGCCGCCTGGGAAGACGCCCCCTTTGATCCGCAGATCTGTTCCCTGCTGGTGCAGCTGCACCAGCAGAACCAGCCGTTGCCCCCGCCCCTCCTGCGCGCAGCCGCCCAAGGCGCGCGGCTGCCCGAAGACTGCGGCGATCTTGTCCAACGGCTGGACAACCTTTCGGGGTCGGAGAGCGTGGAGCGCACCCGCGCCCAGGTCGAGCGCTACGCCAAGCAGCGTCCGGATGCGCTCCTGCCCTTGTTTTTCGCCGTCAGGGCCGGCCTCAAGGCTGGGGATCCGGACTGGTTTGCCGCCTACTGTCGCCTGTTGCGCCTGCCGCCGCTGCTGCGGCGCGGCCTGGAGGCGGATACCCTGTATGCGCGGGGCGACTGGGCCAACGCGGCCCTGGCCTACGACAAAGCCCTGGCCCTCTGCCCCCTGCCGGGCCTGCTGGCCCGCAAGGCGCAGTGCCTGTATAAGCAGGAAGAAAGCCAGGCTGTGGATCTGTTCCGGCAAGCGGCCGCCCTGGCCCCCTGGGATACCGGCCTGCTGCTACGCGCAGCCGATCTGCAGGCGGGCCGCGACCGCCCCACCGCGCCGCCGCCGGGTAAGGGCGCGGTGCTGCTCTATTCCTGGAATCACGCTCAGGATCTGGAGGAAACCCTGGCCGCGCTGCTGGCCTCGGACCTGGGCGAGGCTCGCGTTCTGCTGCTCGACAACGGCAGCACCGACGAGACCGCCGCGGTGGCCGCGCGCATGACGGCGAACTTTGCGGGGCGGCTGCGCGCCCTGCGCCTGCCCGTCAATGTGGGCGCGCCCGCGGCGCGCAACTGGCTTTTACAGGAGCCGGAGGCGGCCCAGGCCGACTGGGTTGTCTATCTGGACGACGATGCCCTGGTGCCGCCCCACTGGCTGCGCGCGCTGGGCACAGCGGCCGCGGCCTTCCCCGATGCCGGGATTCTGGGCTGCCAGGTGACGGACATGGGGGCGCACATGGCCGTGCAAAGCACGGACCTGCACTTTGAAAGCGACCTTTTTATCCGCCAGGACGCCAACAAATCCGGCCTGTTCAATCTTACGGACCTCTGCTCCCCCCTGCCAGATTTCGGGTATTTTCAGTATATCCGCCCCTGCCTTTCGGTCACGGGCTGCTGCCACCTGCTGCGGCGCTCCAGCCTGGACGCCGTGGGCGGCTTCGACCTCCAGTTCTCGCCTTCCCAGTTTGACGACCTGGAGCGCGACCTCCGCGCCGGTCTCAAGGGCGAAAATGTCGTCTACAACGGGCACCTGCGCATCCAACACAAAAAACGCAGCGGCCTCATGTGCCGTGTAAACCACCGGCAGGCGGTCAACGCGCTGGGCAATTCCACCAAGCTGCGCGGCCTGTACGCTGAGGACGAAATCCGCCGTCTGCGCGATGCGGACTTCAAACGCCTGTTCGCCGGGCTGCTGCAGGCCGCAAAGCAGCTCTGCGCCCCAACGCCGTAAGCCGCCCGGCCCGAGAGCGGGCCCCACAGCGCGCCGCGTCACAACGCCGATAACCTGGAGCCGTCATGAACAACAACTACTTCAAGCTGCTCAGAGAAGGGCTGTCCGCCGAGCTGGCTATTCTGAACCTGGAAGAAAAGCTCCGCTACATGCGCATGTATCAGGATCTGGTTGTGCCGGACGCCAACATGGCCGCGGCCTTTGTCAATGCTCTCATTGCGGATGCGGACCTCCCCCGCTCGGCCGAAGCGCAGCAGGCCTTTTTCTACTTTCTGCAAATGGCCTGGCAGCACCAGCCGCTGCACCGGAGTATACTGCAGGCCCTGCAGAACCTCCGCCCCACGCCCCAGCGCCAAGAGCACCTGGCTATGCTGGAAAAGCTCGATCTCTCCGACGCCCAGTGGAGCCAAATGCAGCAGTGCGGCGCGCCCGAAGAAGGCAGCGCCCCCCTGCTAGCGCTGCTGCGCGCCAATCCCGCCCATGTGGGGGCCGCCAATGCGCTGCTTGCTCTGGAAGAAAAGTTTCCAGGCAGCATTGAAGACTGGTCGTCCCTGTTCCGCTGCCCGCACCGCATGCAAAGCCTCTGGGACTACCGCCTGTTCCTGCACTACGCCGCGCTGGGGCGTCACGCCGCCGCCACGGAGGCCTGGGCGCGCCTTCAAGGCGAATACAAGCTGCCCCTGGCCTGCCAGATGGCGGCGGACAACTTTGCTCTGGCCGGGGCAACGGACATGGCCCTGGCCCTCTATGCCCGGGCCTGCGCGGCCGACCCCCGCCTGCGGCCTGTTGCACGGCGCATGGAGACGCTGCGCCATCCGCCCCAGGCCCAGGAGGCCCTGGTCCACCAATGCCGCACTGCCATCTGCCTGTATTCCTGGAATAAGGGCGCCGTGCTGGAAGCGACCCTGCGCTCCCTGGCCGCCAGCGAAACCGCCGACAACCCCGTGTTCGTGCTGCTCAACGGCTGCACCGACGGCAGCGCCCAACGGATTGAAGGCCTGCGCGATCTGTTCGCTGGGCGCTCCTTCACCGTTATTACGCTGCCCATCAATATCGGCGCGCCTGCGGCGCGCAACTGGCTGCTGCATCTGCCCGATGTGCGCGCCTGCCCGTATGTGGCCTTTATGGACGACGACGTGACCGTGCCGGCCAACTGGCTGGTCCGCTACCTCACCGTTATGGAAGAGGACGCCCGCACGGCCGTTGTGGGCGGCAAGGCAGTCTTCCCCAAGGAGGACGGGCTGGCCCCCGGCATTCAGTATTTTTACCGCCTGGTCAGCCTGGCCAAGGACGGGCTGCTCAAACTGTCTGTGGCCACTCCAGGTCAGAACGTGCGCGACACAGGGCTGTATTCCTTCAGCCGGCCCTGCATGAACGTCATGGGCTGCCTGCACCTGCTCCGCACGGCGGCCCTGCGGGAGGTGGGCGATTTCGACATCCGCTATACCCCGTCGCAGGTGGACGACCTGGACCACGACCTGAGCACCTGCCTCGCAGGGTACCAGATCATGTACTGCGGCGATGTGACCTGCGAGCACCACCAGAACTCCGGCGTGGGCGTCAAGCGCCGCCCCGGGCTGGCGCAGATGGGCAGCATCATCGGCAACGACCTGAAAATGACCTATAAATTCGCCGAAAAACAGTCTGAACTGCTGCGCATAAGCCAGGAACTCAGCACCCTGCCGCTGCCGGGGGCCCCAACGCCGTAAGCCGCCGCGCCTCCTTCCCCGCAGTTTTTCCCTACATATTGCGGGGGCCGACACCTTATGGTATATGCCGTGGAGGATAAACTGGCAGAAATCCATTGCAATGCCAGTCTGTTGCTTCCCGCAAAAACGCCGCGCCGCCGCCAGGGCTCTGCGTCATGCCGGGCAACCAGCCCACCATCAACCACAGCAGAGGGTTACCATGATTGTCGGCGTTACCAAAGAAATCAAGGCGGACGAATACCGCGTGGGGCTCACGCCCGCAGGGGTCAAAACTCTGACTGACCACGGGCATGCCGTGCTGGTGGAAACCGGCGCGGGCCTGGGCAGCCGCATCAGCGACGCGGAATATGAGGCTGCGGGCGGACGTATCCTGCCCGTGGACGCTGTCTGGGACAAAGCCGAAATGATCGTCAAGGTCAAGGAGCCCCTGGAAAGCGAATACCGCTACTTCAAGCCCGGCCTGCTCCTCTTCACCTACCTGCACCTGGCGGCGGACAAAGCCCTTACAGCGGCTCTGCTGCGCTCCGGGGTGGTGGGCCTGGCTTACGAAACCGTGCAGCCCGAAGACCGCAGCCTGCCCCTGCTGGCTCCCATGTCCGAGGTGGCCGGGCGCATGGCCGTGCAGGTGGGGGCGTACCACCTGACCAAGCAGGGCGGCGGCGCGGGCATGCTCATGGGCGGCGTGGCCGGCGTGCAGCGCGCGCGGGTCGTTGTGGTGGGCGGCGGCACCGTGGGAACCGAGGCCGCCAAAATGGCCATGGGCCTGGGCGCGGAAGTGACCATCCTGGACAGCAACCTCAACCGCCTGCGCTATCTGGGCGATATTTTTTCCGCCCGCGTGCAGACCCTGGCCTCCAACGTCTATAATATCGCCGACGCCGTGCGGGAAGCGGATCTGGTTGTCGGCTCCGTGCTCATCCCTGGGGCCATGGCCCCCAAACTGGTCACCGAGGCCATGATCAAAACCATGCGCCAGGGCAGCGTGGTGGTGGACGTGGCCATTGACCAGGGCGGCTCCTTTGAAACCACGGCGGGCAGGCCCACCACCCACCACCAGCCCACCTTTGAAAAACACGGCGTCATCCACTATGCCGTGGCCAACATTCCTGGCGCGGTGCCCATCACCTCCACCCATGCCCTGACCAACGCCACCCTGCCCTACGCCACGGCCCTGGCCGACAAGGGCTGGAAGGCCGCCTGCAAAGAAAACGTCGCCCTGCAGCGTGGCCTCAATACCGTGGACGGCCGCTGCACTTTCAAAGGCGTGGCCGAGGCCTTCAACCTGGAGTATGTGCCCGCGGCGCAGCTGCTGCACTGAACCGCACAGGGGCAAAGCGCCCCGCCAGCGCTCCCCTGTGTTTCTGACCGGAGCGGCCTGCCCCGCCGCTCTGCGCCCCCAAGGCAGGACGCCCGCTGCAAAGCCCGCGCCCTGACCTGGGAGCGCAAAGAGCGAACATCCCTGCCTGCGCCGTCGCCGGAGATCCTCCCGGCAGGCGCGCTATGCTCCTACGTCTTTTTCCCCCTGGGCTGTCGCGCCGCCCGCCGCCGCGCTCAGGGCCTGACGGATCCGCGCGCGCAGGGCGGCCTGCGCCGCCGCGTCGGGGTCGCGGGGGCGAGGGGAGGCCACCTGCCAGCACTGCGTGAGCCCCCGGCCTTCTTCCATAAGGTGCACGGCATCGGCCAGCAGGCAGGCTTCGCCCACATCGTGGGTCACCAGCACCACCGTCAGGCCCGCTTCGGCCTGCAGGCGGGCCAGAAGCTGCTGCATGCGCAGGCGGGTAATGGCGTCCAGGGCGGCAAAAGGCTCGTCCAGAAACAACAGCCTGGGCCGCAGGGCCAGGGCGCGGGCCAGGGCGGCGCGCTGCCGCATGCCGCCCGAAAGCACCGAAGGCAGGGCCGCACCCCACGCGCTGAGCCCCACCTGTTCCAGCACCGCGGCCACCCGTTCACACCGTTCCCGGCGCGAACATCCTGCCTGCCGCAGGCCCAGGGCCACGTTTTCCGCCACGCTCAGCCAGGGGAACAGGGCGTCGTTCTGAAAGGCCATGATCCGTTCCGGCCCTGGCCGCACGCAGGGCGCGCCTTCCAGAAACACCGCCCCCGCGTCCGGCGGCAAAAAACCCGCCAGAATGTGGAGCAGCGTGCTTTTGCCGCAGCCGCTCGTCCCCACCAGGGCCGTGACGCTCCCCTGCTCCAGGCGCAGGTCCACGCCGGGCAGCACCACGCGCCCCGCATAACTTTTGCGGATGCCCGCACAGGCAAAAAACGGCTTCACCGCCGCATCCCCGGCAGACGCCGCAACCCGCGCAGGAGCAGCGCGTCGCAAAGCGCCCCCAGCAGGGCGATGCACACAATGCCGCAGAGCAGCACGTCCACCCGGCCGTTCATGCGCGCGTCCATAATCAGCGCTCCCAGGCCGTTGGGCACGCCGGTCAGCTCGCCCAGCACCAGATAAGCAAAGCTCATGCCCAGGGCCACCCGCAGCCCGGCGCAGAGCTGGGGCATGGACCAGGGCAGCGCCACCCGCCAGAACAAAGCCGCGCGCCCGAAGCCCAGCATGCGCCCCACATGCAGCAGCTCGGACGGCACAGCGGCGGCTGCGGCTGCCGCGCTGAAATAGACGGGAAAGAACCCCGCCAGGGCGATAAGCGCCACCGTAGTTCTGAAGCCCACCCCCAGCCAGATGAGCGCCAGGGGCAGCCAGCTGATGCCGGGCACGGCCTTGACCCCGTTGATCACCGGGGCCAGCAGCCGGGCCACGGCAGGGCTGCGGCCCGACCACAGGCCCAGAACCGCGCCGGGAATCGCAGCCAGCGCGTAGCCGGCGGCCACCCGGCCCAGACTGGCCGCCGCGTCGGACCAGAACCGCCCGGCCTGCGGGTCGTGCCCCACGCCGCCCACATAGGCCGCCAGGGTGCCGGCCACCTGCCGGGGCGCGGGCAGCAGCCAGGGCGGGACCAGATGTCCCTCCGTCGCCGCCCACCAGCCCAGCAGCAACAGGCCCGGCAGGCACCAGGGCAGCAGGCGGTCGCGCCAGGCCTTACTCATGGGCCAGGGGGCGGCCCGTCCGCAGGGCATCCACAAAGCGGCGGTCCACCAGACGATTGTAGTCCGGCTCCGCGGCAATGACGCCCAGGGCCTTCATGCGCGCGCCCAGGGCCGCCAGGCGGCGCAGAAACACGTCGTCCATATCCCAGGCCAGCTCCATATTGGGGGCAGCGGCCTCCAGCAGGGCGCGGTCCACATGAAAAAGCGCGGCGGCCGTGTCTAGCCAGAGCTTTTTATCCGCCATAAAGGCCTCTGTGGCGGCCTTGTGCGCCGCCACCATGCGCAGGGCCTGCTGCGGACGCTCCCTGATAAAATCCTCGCGCATGAGCATGCCGCTGTTGATGGCGCCGATGCTGTCGCCGTAATAAGGATAGGCCAGGATGCGCCCGTAGCCCTGGGCCACAGCCTGGGTCGGGAAAGGCTCGCCGGAAAGGAAGGCGTCAATGTCGCCTTTGGCCAGGGCCGTGCCCATATCAAAAAAATCAATGCGCATAAGGGTCACGTCCCTGTCGGGATCAAGCCCCTGGCGTTGCAGCGTTTCCCGCAGCAATATCTCGTGCATGGTGCCGGGCACATAAGCAATGCGCCTGCCCTTGAGCTGCGCCGGGCTGCGGACGGGGCCGTCCTTGGCCACCACCAGGGCGGAACACTTGTTGCCCAGGGCCGCCACCAGCCGCACGGGCTCGCCGCGCGAGGCCGCCTGGATGGCCAGGGCCAGCGTGGTGCCCGTCATGTCCAGGCTGCCGGAAAGCAAGGCGGCCTTCTGGTCCGCCGGATTGGTGAAGGGGCGCACCTCCACCTGCGGCGTGGGCGGCGCGGCATAACGCGCATACACAAAGGGCTGGATGGTCTGCGCCGTCTTCCAGGTGCCCACCCGCCAGACTTCCGCCGCCGGGGCGGCCGCGGCCCAGAACGCCGCGGCCAGCGCCGCCAGGGCCGCCAGAAACAGCGGCGACCACATAAAGCTCCTCTCTCTCCCTCCCTTCCGCAAACTCAGACGCATGCCGTCCCTCCCAGGTTTATGACCAGAACAAAATGCCCCCAGCGTCGCCGGCGGCCGCCCGCCTCACGCGCCGCCCACCGCGTAGCCCGCTTCCAGCAGCAGGGAGAGAGCGTCCTCCACGCCGAAGGCGCGCCAGTCCGCGTCGCTTTCGGCCACGTCGCGGGGCACGGCCCCTGTTTCCACCACCAGCACGTTGGCCCCCCAGTGCAGGGCCTGAAGCGTGGGCGGATGCACGCAGATGTCCGGGGTCTGCACGCCGCCGGCCAGGCGCGTCACCGCGGCTATCTGCGCCAGGCGCTCCGGGGCCAGTTCCGCGTCCGGCCCTGTGCCGGCCCTGTCCCCGCAGGGCGTGCCGGGCACATTGACCCGCGCCATAACGCCGCACAGCCGCGCCCCGTGGCGCAAGGCCGTGAGCAGCACCGCCACAATCTCCGCATCGGCGTGCTCCGGCCCCACGGGCTCCACCAGGTGGGCCAGGTCCAGGCTGGAGTCGCGCACCGCGGCCAGGGTGTCCAGGCGCGTGGCCACCTTGAAGCCCGTGGTTTTCCCTTCGCCCAGCCGTAGGGTGTGGTAGACGACGTTAGCCCCGGCTGCGGCCAGGGCCGCAGCGTCGGCAGGCGCAAGCTCCCCCGTGTTGACCACCACGCGGTAGTCGCCGGGAACCTCGCGCCGCAGAAGGCGCACCAGGTCGCGCAGCTTTTCCGGCGGGTAGTGCTCTGTGGTGCGCAGGGTTACCCAATGCGCGCCCTGGGCCACAAACCGGCGCGCCGTATCCACAATGCGCGCGGCGGACCACTCCTGCGGCTCCCGCACCAGCCCCCATTTTTCGCCGAAGGAACAAAACCCGCAGTTCATGGAGCAGGGGCGGCAATCCACCCCGATGGCGCTCCAGACCCGGCCACGGTTGCCCGCCGTGCGGCGCGCCATATCCCGCGCCCGGCGGCCCAGAAAGGCTGCTTCGGCCGAAACGGCGGGAACGGCCAGCAGTGCCTCAAGGTCTGCGGCGGCGGGGATGCGCCCCGCCAGCGAGGTCTGCGCCACGCGCTCCACCAGACGGATAAAGGCGCGGTCCATGGGGTTGGCCTCGCGCACCAGGGCCAGGGTCGCGTCCAGGGTGCGGCGGTAGTCCTCCAGGGTGGCTTCCCACTGGGCCAGACAGGCCCGTCCGCGTTCCGTCAGGGCATAGCGGCGGCGGCCCGTGGTGCGGCCTTCTTCCTCCTCGGCATGCAGCAGCCCCCTGCCCTCCATGCTCTTGAGCAGACGGTACACCCCGGTCTGGTCCGGGGCCGCGCCGCCCCATAAGGGCAAGGCGCGCAGGCCCTGCAAAAGGGCGTAGCCGTGCTGCGGCCCCTGGGCCAGTAGCCCCATGATCACGGGCTGCACAAAGCGCTGCAGGGTACCGCCCGTACAGGCGCAGCCGGCAAAATCCAGTTCTTCCATAAGCTGGCCTCCGATAGTGGAGCTTATCTAATCTTTGCCGAGAGTAGTCCCCCGCGCCGCTGCGGTCAAGTCTCGCCGCCCGCCGTCTTCCGCCAAAAAAATCGCGTGGTTCCGCCGCCGCCTGCCCGCGCCTGGCCGGGAAGTGGATGCGGCCCTTGACAGCCCGGCGCATTCGGCTATATTTCTCCATTCCCGATCCGTCGGCATGGCGACGGCGGGCGGCGCGTTGTCTTCGCCGGTGGCCCCGCGTCCCCGGCCGGGCGCGCGTGAACATTTTTGGGCGGTCCGCCGCCGACATATCAGCTACCATAGAGCGCTGCGGCGCATGGAGGTTTTGTCATGACCCCTCTGGAAAACGCCACCAAGACCGCCGAGGGCGTGGTGGTCAACGGCTTTGTTCTTTCCCCCGTGGTGGAACAGTGTAACGGCTGTGACCGGGTGCGCGAGTTTGACGGCGAGCAGTTCTGCTCCAGCTATCCCGCGCCTTCCCGCAAATGGTCCGGAGGCCGCTGTAACTTTGCCACCCACGCCAAGGTGCAGACGGCCGCCGCCGCCAAGGTGAACCCGCTTAAGGCTTCCAAGCGCGCCGCCAAGGGCCGTTAGAACATTTGCGGGGGCCGCCGCGGCGGCCCGCCGGCACGCAGCGGCCCCCCGGCTTTTTCGGGGCGGCGCAGTTTTTTGGGCCGCCTGTGCGGCCCTTCGTGTTTTTCCCCCATACGACAGGTGGGCGCCATGTTTAAAAACCTGGATACGCTGCTGCGCGGCCTGGCCGGACGTGAAGACCGGGTGGCGGAGCTGCAGGCCGTGCTCACCGCCTGCCAGGCCCTTGGCCCGGACAACGGCGGCCAGGGCGAGATGGAAAAAACGCGCTGCATCACAGATTGGCTCAAGGCCTGCGGCGTCACGGATCTTACCCGGCTGGACGCCCCGGACCCGCGCGTGCCCGATGGCCTGCGCCCCAACCTGGTGGCGCGCGTGCCGGGCAAAAGCCGCCGCACCCTCTGGCTCTTCGGGCACACGGACGTAGTGCCCCCTGGGGACAGGGCCGCCTGGAGCGGCGACCCCTGGCAGGTGCGCCGCGAGGGCGACTGGCTTTACGGCCGGGGCGTGGAGGACAACCAGCAGGCCATTGCGAGCATGCTGCTCCTGGCTGAGGAGCTTTCCGCCCGCGGCGTCACGCCGGAGCTGAGCCTGAGCATGGTCTTCATGGCCGACGAAGAAACGGGCAACGCCTACGGCCTGCGCCATGTCCTGGAAACCGCGCCGCAACTGTTCGCCCCAGGCGATCTCTACATCGTGCCCGATGCGGGGGGCCCCAAGGGCGAGGACATGGAAGTGGCCGAGAAAGGCCAGCTGTGGGTGCGGGTGCGCACCACGGGCGTGCAGTGCCACGCCTCCACGCCGCAGCAAGGGCGCAACGCCTTTCTGGCCGGAGCGGAAATGGCCCTGGCCGCCCACAACGGCCTGCGCGCCGCTTTTGACGACGCCAACCCCCTGTTTACGCCGCCTTTTTCCACCTTTGTGCCCAGCAAGCACGAGCCCAACGTGCCCAACATCAATACTGTGCCGGGCAGCGACGTTTTTTATATCGACTGCCGTCTGCTGCCCCATGTGGATCCGGAGGCCGTGCTGGCCAAGCTGCGCAGCACCGCAGCGGAGGTGGCCGCGCGCCACCGGGTGCGCATTGAGGTGGAGAGCGTGCAGCAGCAACAGGCCACGGCCACGCCCACGGTCAGCCCGGTGGTCACGGCCCTGCGCGCCGCCGTGGCCCGCATCTACGGGGTGGAGGCCCGCCCCATGGGCATCGGCGGCGGCACTGTGGCCGCCCTGCTGCGCCAGCGCGGTCTGCCCGCCGTGGTCTGGAGCTGCATTGCCGGCACCTGCCACCAGCCCGACGAACGCTCCTCCATCACCGCTACCCTCAAAGACGCTCAGGTCTTTGCCCACGTCCTGATGAACGCCGCCCATGTCTGAGCCCATTTTTGACTGCATTGTGGCAGGGGGCGGCCATGCCGGCAGCGAAGCCGCCGTGGCCCTGGCCCGTCTAGGGCACAGCGTGCTGCTCATCAGCGGCAACCTGGACCGTCTGGGCTATCTTTCCTGCAACCCGGCCATCGGCGGCTTGGCCAAGGGCCATATGGTGCGCGAAATCGACGCATTGGGCGGCATGATGGGCCTCTGGGCCGACGCCGCGGGCATCCAGTTCCGCGTGCTGAACATGAGCAAAGGCCCGGCCGTACGCGCCACCCGCGCCCAGATGGACAGGGAGGCCTACCAGCGCGCCCTCAAAAAGACCCTCTACCACACGCCCGGCCTGCGCCTCTGGCAGGATCAGGTCACGGAAGCGACCACCGACGACACGGGCATCACAGGCGTGCGCACGGCCCAGGGCCTCAGCTTTGCGGCCCGGCATGTGCTGCTGACCACGGGCACCTTTCTGGACGGCCGCCTGCACATGGGCCTGACCAGCCTGCCCGGCGGCCGCCTGGGCGACGCGCCCGCCCTGGGCCTTTCAGAGAGCCTGCGCGCCCTGGGCCTCAGCCTGGGCCGCCTCAAAACGGGCACCACCCCGCGGCTTTTGCGCGCCTCCATCGATTTTTCCCGTCTGGAGGAGCAAAAGGGCGACGATCCGCCCCACGGCTTCAGCTTCCACGGGCCGGGACCGCGCCTGCCGCAGGTCGCCTGCCACATCACCTGGACCAACGCCCGCGCGCACGAGATCATCCGCAGCGGTTTCGACCGCTCCCCCATGTTCACGGGCGTCATCAAGGGCACGGGCGCGCGCTACTGCCCCTCCATTGAGGACAAGGTGGCCCGCTTCCCCCAGCGCGAACGGCACCAGATTTTTCTGGAACCGGAAGGGCTGGAGAGCGCCGAGGTCTACGCCAACGGCATCCCCACCAGCCTGCCCCTGGACGTGCAGCTTGCCATGATCCACGCCATTCCCGGGCTGGAGCGGGCCGTCATGCTGCGCCCAGGCTACGCCATCGAATACGACTACGCCGACCCCGTGCAGCTCAGCGCCACCCTGGAGACCAAGGCCGTGCCCGGCCTCTGGCTGGCGGGGCAGATCAACGGCACCTCAGGCTATGAAGAGGCCGCGGCCCAGGGCCTGTGGGCCGCCCTGAACATTTCCTGCCGCCTGCGCGGCCTGCCCCCCTTTGTGCCGGGGCGGGACGCGGCCTATATGGCCGTGCTGGTGGACGACCTGGTGACCCTAGGCACCCGCGAGCCTTACCGCATGTTCACCTCCCGCGCGGAGCACCGCCTGCTGCTGCGCGAGGACAACGCCGACGCCAGGCTGACGCCCCTGGGCCGGGAACTGGGCCTGGTGGACGACGCCCACTGGGAGCTTTTTTGCCGCAAGCAGGAATCCGCCGCGCGTTTGCGCGGACACCTGGAGGAAACGCGCCTGCCTGCCGATATAACGTATGCAGGGGCCGCATTGCCGGCGGGCCGCAGCCTGGCGGAGGCTCTGCGCCGCCCGGACCTGGACCTTGCGGCCCTGACGGCCCTGCTGCAGGACGCCGCGCCGGAGCCCGCCGCGGCCCTGGCCGCCGTGCTGGCCCAGAGCGACGCAGACGTGCGCCGCAGCGTGCAGACGGAGATCAAATACGCGGGCTACCTTGCGCGCCAGCGGGAGCTGGTGGAGCGCACGGCCAGGCTGGAGGCGGCGGCCTTGCCCCCGGAACTGGATTATGCAAAAGTAGCCGGGTTATCGCATGAAGTTGTTGAGAAGCTCAGCCGGGTGCGCCCGCGCAGCCTGGGCCAGGCCGGACGGATTTCCGGCGTGACCCCGGCGGCCGTGGCCTGCCTGGAAGTGCATCTGCACAAGCTGGGCCTGCTGCGCCAGGAAAAACGCCCCCGCCGCGCGGGAGCGGCCGCTTCCTGACCCGCGCGCCGACAGGCGCGCTTGTGCTGCTGTCGCGCCGCGGCGTCAAAACGCGCGGCCATGCAAGGGCGCTCCGCGCCATATCCGTTGCGGCCGGCATGTCGGCGCGCCCGTGGTGGTTGTATGACAGGCAGAGGACTCATCGTTATTTTGCTGGCGCTCATGCTGGTGCTGGCCCTGCTCCTTCTGCTGCTGCGCAGCCGCCTGCGCAGCCAGCGCCAGGAGGCCAGACGCCGCGCCGTAGTGGGCCGCATGCTGGCCCTGGCCCAGGGCCAGAACGAAATTTTTGAGATCAACGTGCTGGACGGCGCGCCCCACAAGGGCCTGGCCGGGCTGCTGCAGCGCACGGGCAACGGCCGCCTGGTCTTTGACGTGCTCTGCTACGCGCCGCAAGGGCTCCAAGGAACGGCGGCGGAGGTCTACTTCCGCGCCACGCTGCCCGAAGGCTCCACCTTCTACAAATTCCACACCACTATTCTGGACGTGGCGTCCGGCAAACAGAAATCCCGCCTGACGGTCGCCGCGCCCCTGGATTTGGACGTGGGGCAAAAGCGCACCTTTATCCGCGTGCAGCCGCCCGCGGGATCCATCCGCGTGCTGGCCCTCTGGAAGTTAGGCCTCTCCCAGCCCCTGCCGCCCGACACCTCGGCCATTGGCAGGCCCTTTATTTACGCCAAAAGCGGCATGGAAAACGCCCCCCTGCGCATTGAGGATATCTCCGGCACGGGTGTGGCCCTGCGCTTTCCCATGCCGGATCCGGAGGTCATGCCTGTTGACCTGAACAAAGGTTCCCGGATACTCTGTCTTGTGATTTTTGAAGCGGGCCGGCAAGACCGCGTGATTACCTTCTGGTGCAGCTGCGACGTCGTCCATACCCGCGCGGTGACCATGGACGACCCCGCTTTTATTGTAGGCGCAAAATTTTCCAACTGGGCTATTCTGGAACCAGGCAAGACCGAACTCAACTGGTTCCACTGTTCCCCCACGCATGGGGTATTGCCCATCACCCAGTGGGTCATGTATCTGGATATAGTACAGCGCAAACTGCTCTGAGAGCATGGGGCGCTCCCGCTGACCCCAGACAAGGAGGTTCATTTTGGACGGCGGCACGGAAGGTCACAGTACCATCTGGTCGCGCCTGAGCAAGCTGTTCGGGCACGACGATGAAGAATCTCTGGAAAAAGCTATCCTCGAAGCCAGAGCCGAGGGCGAAGTGGAACCGGACGAGGAATCTATGCTCCTCGGCATCCTGCGCTTCAACGACCTGCAGGTGCAGGACACCATGACGCCCCGCACCGACATTGATTGCGTGCCCGACGATCTGCCCCTGCCCGATGTGGCGCGCATCATCGTCCGCTCCGGGCACTCCCGCATTCCCGTGTACCACGAAACCCGCGACAACATCGTGGGTATCGTCCACGCCAAAGACGTGCTCCACACCCTGCTGGACGCGCACAACAAAGACGCGCAGGCAGACGAGCCGCCCGCGGCCGCCGTTATGCGCGAACCCTTCTTTGTGCCGGAAACCAAGTCCATCCGCACCCTCCTGCAGGAATTCCGCGCCCGCAAGCAGCATATTGCCATAGCTCTGGACGAGTACGGCGGCACCTCCGGCCTCATCACCATTGAAGACGTGCTGGAGGAAATCGTGGGCGACATCGAAGACGAGCACGACGCCCCCCGCCAGGAGGACATCCGCCCCCTGGGCGACGGCGCTTACGAGCTCACCGGGCGCGCCCTGCTGGAAGACCTGGAAGAACTGGGCGTGAACCTGGATTCGGACGAGGTGGACACCATTGGCGGCTACCTGAGCATGGAGGCTGGCCATGTGCCCGCCCCAGGCGAAAGTTTCATCCTGGAGGGCTGGACCTTCACCGTGCTGGAGGCCGACAAAAAACTCATCCTCCGCCTGCGCATGGCGCCCGCCGCCGCGGAGCAAGCCGACCAGCCTCCGGCGCTGCAGGCATGACCCACCCGGCATTCTCCCCCTCCGCCGGGCTTGTGGGGCTGGCCGGGGCCTGCGCCCTCTGGCTCGGCTTTCCCAACGACCTGCTCTCCCTGCCGCCGCTGGCGCTGCTCTGGCCCGTGGCCCTGGCCCGGCTGGGCGTCACCGCGCCGGACAACGCCGCGGCCTTGCGCCGGGGCTGGCTCTGCTGCCTGGCCGGCGGCACGGCCGCCCTCTACTGGCTCACCCTGCCCGTACACAACGTGGGCGGCCTGCCCTGGGCCCTGGCCGCGCCCTGCGCCCTGTTCATCGCCGCCTGCCTGGCCTTTTCCGGCGGGCTTTTTGCCCTGGCGGCCCGCGCCCTGCGCCGTCGCCCGCCCTGGCTCTGGGCCCTGCTGCTGGGCCTTTTCTGGTTTGTGCAGGAGGACGTTTTTGCCCGCGCCCTGGGCTTTCCCTGGCTTAGCCTGGCCGGCGCGCTGGCCCCTTGGCCGCTCCTGATTCAGGGCGCGGACGCGCTGGGCGCTTACGGCCTGGCCGGGGCCTGGGTGACGGCGGCCCTGCTCTGCGCTGCCGCGGCCTGCCGCGCGGCCCCCGCGGCCCCCGCCCCCCCCGGCGGGCGGGCCGCCTGCCTTGCGGGCTTTGCCCTGGCGGCCCTGCTGCTGGGCTACGGCGGCCTGCGCCTTGCGCACAGCCCCCTGACCGCGCAGCCCGCCGGGCCGGACGCCCTGGACGTGCTGTTTGTGGAAGGCAACGTGGACCAGAACCAGAAGTGGCTGCCGGCCATGCAACGCCAGACCGTAGAGCTCTACCTGGGCCTGACCTACGGGGCGCTGGCCCTTCGGCCAGAGGCCCGGCCCCTGGTCGTCTGGCCGGAAACGGCCCTGCCGTTCTTTTTTGAAAACAACCCCCTCCTGGCCCCCCGCGTGCGGGAGCTGGCCGCCCGCAGCAACGCGCCCCTGCTCTTCGGCGCGCCGGGCATGGAACGCCGCCCAGGCGTCAAAGAGCCGGAAATATACAACCGCGCCTTCCTGCTGGGCCCCGACGGCGCAACCCTCAGCCACTACGACAAGGAACACCTGGTGCCCTTCGGCGAATACCTGCCCTCCTGGCTGAACTGGAAATTCCTGGAGGCCCTGCTTCAGGGCGTGGGCGTCTATACGGAAGGCACGGCCGTCGCGCCCCTGCGCTACCACAACCTTGCCCTGGGCATGCTCATCTGTTATGAAGGGATATTCCCTTGGCTGGCGCAAGCCCGCACGGCGGACGGGGCCAACGTCCTGGTCGACATCAGCAACGACGGCTGGTTCGGCTCCACCCCGGCCGCACGGCAGCATTTGTACCTCACGGCGCTGCGCGCGCTGGAGCAGAACCGCTGGCTCCTGCGCGGCACCAATACCGGCATTTCCGCCGTGGTGGACCCCCGCGGCCGCCTGACGTTGCACGGTGGGCAGTTCCGCGCCCAGGCCCTTTGGGCCCGCGCCGCTTTGCAAACCGCGCCCAGCCCCTACCATCGGCTGGCGCCTTGGCTGCTGCCCGGCGGCCTGCTGCTGCTGGCGGGCCTCTGGCTGCTGGGTCCGGGCGGCCCGTTCGCAGCCGGACACCGCCGGGGCCGGGTGCAACACGGCGCATAAAGCTATTGATAATAATTTTTTCTAAATGTATAGCGCCGCTGGCCGCGTTACGCGGCCACGGAGAGTTTCCGCGCCTTGCGCGCTCACCTTCAGCCCCCTACAGCCATGCTCCAACTCAGTGATCTGCGCGCCGCTTGTCAGCCCCTCAACCAACGTTTCCAGGCCCTTTGGGGGCGTCTTTGACCTGGCCGGCAGCGAACGTCGCCTGCAGGAAATTGAGCAGGCCATTTCCCAACCCGGCGCGTGGGACAAGCCCGAAGCCCTCACCCCCCTGCTGCAGGAAAAACGCCGCCTCGAAGACGAGGTGGAGCGCCTCGGCAAGCTCAAAACCTGCTGCGACGACATGAACGAATGGCTGGCCCTGGCCGCCGAAAGCGAAGACCCCGAAGCCCTGGAATCCCTGGACCAGCAGCGCGCCGATCTGGCCCGCCTGCTGGACGAGACAGAGCTGGTCATGCTGCTTTCCGGCGAGGAAGACGGCCAGGACGCCATCCTGGAAATCCACCCCGGCGCGGGCGGCACAGAATCGCAGGACTGGGCCGAAATGCTCCTGCGCATGTATACCCGCTGGGCCGCACGCCGCCACTATACGGTGGAAGAGCTGGACTTTCTGCCCGGTGACGAAGCGGGCATCAAAAGCGTTACCCTGCGCATTGCCGGACCGCACGCCTACGGCTTTCTCAAAAGCGAACGGGGCATCCACCGTCTGATCCGTATCTCGCCTTTTGATTCCTCCGGCCGGCGGCACACCTCCTTTGCCTCCGTGGACGTCATCCCCGACGCGGGCGACGACATCCAGCTGGACATCAAGGAATCGGACATCCGGGTGGACATTTTCCGCTCCAGCGGCCCCGGCGGCCAGAGCGTCAACACCACCAGCTCGGCCGTGCGGGTCACCCACCTGCCCACGGGCATCTCCGCCCAGTGCCAGAATGAGAAATCCCAGCACCATAACCGGGAAACGGCCATGCGCGTGCTGCGCGCCCGTCTCTACAACCTGGAGCTGCAGAAACGCGAGGCCCAGCGCCAGGCCCAGTATGCCGGCAAGGACGCCATTGCCTTCGGCAGCCAGATCCGCACCTACACCCTCCAGCCCTACCGCCTGGTCAAGGACCACCGCACGGGCACGGAAATGGGCGATGTGGAAGCCGTCCTGGACGGCCAGATCGACCGCTTCCAGCACGATTACCTGCTGTACCGCCATGAGCAAGAACGCTGACCCCCCCTCCCCCCTGGCGGAAAGCCTTGCCGCCCTGCGCCTGAGCGACGCCGCCGGGCGGGCCATGCTGACGGCCGCCCTGCTGCGGGAGACGGACCCCGAACTGTGGCGGGAATTTTGCCGCCGACATCCTGAGGGCGGCCGCCCCGACGGGGCCGACGCCCTGGCCGCCGCGGCCGGGGAAGCGGATTTCTCCGTCCGGGAACAAGCCGAAGGCCCCCTGGCCCAGATGCTGCCCGCCGACCCCTTCACGCGCCAGATCAGCCGCGAGCTGCAGCTGCTGGCCCGCACAGGCGGGGAGCTTTCCTTGCTCTGTGCCGCCGTCTGCGGGCCGGAGGCCGAAAGCGACGGCAGCCTGCTGGGCGCAGCCCTGGCCGAAGCCCTGGCCGAGAGCCTGCACGCCTGCCAGGAAAGCTGCGACAGCCTGGGCTGCACCGGGCCCGGCCGCTTTGCCCTGCTTTTGCCCGGCGTGGGCCGCCTGCGCGCCCGCCTGCTGGCCGAGCAGGTGCGCCAGCACTTCGCGGCGCGGACCGCAAACCTTCTGCGCCGCGCCGAGGACGGCCCCCTGCCCCTCTGCGCTGTGGGCGTCGTCTGCGCCGCCCAGGGCCGACGGCCGCCCGCCCGCATCCTTATCCAGCAGGCTGACGCGGCCCTGCACGCGGCGCAGGCCTCCACCGGGGGCATCAGCCTGGCGGAAGACCCGCGCGAGCGCGATTCCCTGGTGCAGGCCCATGAAAAACGCTTTCTCTTCTTTGGGAGTTGATATGGCAACAACAACGCTGAGCGTCTCTCTTCTGAGCGGCAAGGGCGGCGTGGGCAAAACCAACGTTTCGCTCAACCTGGCCTGCGCCTTGCACCAGATGGGCTTCAAAGTGCTGCTCATGGACTGCGACCTGGGCCTGGCCAACCTGGACGTGCTCCTGGGCATCACTCCTGAGGGCAATCTGCAGACCGCCCTGCTGGGCGAAAGCAAACTGGCCGACGTGCTCTTTCCCGTGGAGCCCCAGGGCTTCGACGTCCTGCCCGCCGCCTCCGGCGTGCCTGAGCTCACCGAGCTGCAGCCCGATACGCGCGATCTGCTCCTTGCCCGCCTGGAGCCTGTGCTGCACCACTACGACTATATACTCATGGATCAGGGGGCCGGCATCTCCCAGACCGTGCAGACCTTCGCCGCCCTCTCCGCCGTGCGCCTCATCGTCATCACGCCCGAACCCACCTCCCTTACGGACAGCTACGCCCTCATCAAGGTGCTCAATCTCCGCTACGGCGTGCGCGACTTTCTGATCGTCGTCAACCAGGCGACCTCCCCGGCCGAAGCCAAATCCGCCTTCGGCAAACTGCACGGGGCCTGCCGTCACTTTCTGCATCTGGAGCCCGTGCTCCTCGGCCATGTGCGCACGGACAAAAACGTGCCCGAATCCGTCTGCCGCCAGCAGCCTCTTATGCGCGCGGCCCCAGGCTGCCCCGCCGCCCAGGATATCCAGGCCCTGGCCGCCAGGCTCCAGCGCCTGCGCCTGGGCATGCTGGACTGGCTCGCCCCCCGGCCGGTGCTCCAGCCTCTGCCGGAAACAGAACCCCAGGAGGGCTGACCCCCCGCCGTCCTGCGGCCCGCGCCGCCAGACCATAGGGCAGATTGCCTTTGAGAACAGGCCTTCCCAAAGGTTGCGCACGCTTATTCCGGCGCGTAACAGCGCAAATACATTGTACTTACGCCTGCACGGCTGGCGTCTGCTCACACAGCCGCTGCGGCTTTGCAACATTGCGCTGCCGCAAGCGCCCGCGCCGCCCCCAGCGCACGCGCGCTTCTTTTGATGCAAACAACGAAAAATTTTCCGTAGAAGGTTTACCTTGGAGCATAAAAACGGTAGGTAGAAATTACCAGTAAATGCCCGGCCTTGTCGCCCCGGCGGGCTAACCGGCAAAGCCACGGAGGCACAATGAACAAAAGCGAACTGATCAAGGCGCTGGCCGATGAGACCAGCCTTCCTTCCGACGATGCATCCCTGGTGGTCAATACGTTTTTCAACACCATGAAAAAATCTCTGCTGGCCGGAGAAAGGATCGAAATCCGCGGGTTTGGCAGCTTTAAAATCAAAGAATACCAAGGTTATGCCGGCCGCAATCCCAAAACGGGCGAAAGCGTGACGGTGGCCTCCAAGCGCCTGCCGTTCTTTCGCGCCGGTAAGGAATTGAAGGAATTTATCAACCAATAACGCCCCTTGCGCCAAAGGGCTCATGAACCCAGCCGTGCCGCTGGGCTGTCGGCGTCCCTCGGGGGTCGGCAGCCCGGCGACGCCAGTTCGGCGCGGCGCGGACAGGAGTCAGCCATGTTATTTTCCGGTGCCTTGACCGCCCTGGTCACCCCATTCCGCAACAACAGCCTGGACGAGGCCACCTACCGGGCCTTCATCGAACACCAGATCAACGCGGGCATCCACGGCCTGGTGCCCTGTGGCACCACCGGCGAATCCGCCACCCTCAGCCATGAGGAACACGAGCGCGTCATAGAAATCTGCATCGACCAGGCCAAGGGCCGCGTGCCCGTACTGGCCGGGGCCGGCTCCAACAATACCACAGAGGCCATCCGCCTGGCCCGCTTCGCCCAGAAAGCCGGGGCCGACGGCGCCTTGCTTATCACCCCCTACTACAACAAACCCACCCAGGAAGGCCTCTACCAGCACTACAAGGCCATTGCCCAGGCCGTGGACCTGCCCTTGGTGCCCTACAACGTGCCCGGGCGCACAGGCTGCAACCTCCTGCCCGCCACCCTGGCCCGCCTGGCCCACGACTTTTCCAATATCGTGGGCGTCAAGGAAGCCACCGGCGACATGTCCCAGGCCAGCCGCATCCTGGAAAGCTGCCCCGAAGGCTTCTGCGTTCTCTCCGGCGACGACTTCACCGCCCTGCCCCTCATGGCCCTGGGCGGCAAGGGGGTCATCTCCGTCACCTCCAACGTGGTCCCCGACCGCGTGGCCGCCATGTGCAACGCCTTCGCTACGGGCGATCTGCCCGCCGCCGCCCGCCTGCACCACGAGATCTTCCCCCTGCACGAAGCCATGTTCCTCGAAAGCAACCCCATCCCCGCCAAAACCGCCCTCGCCCTCATGGGCCGCATGGAAGCCGAACTGCGCCTGCCCCTCTGCCCCATGAGCGATAACGCCAAACACCGCCTTATCGAAGTCCTGCGTCAGCAAAAACTGCTCTGATCCGTAGAACAGGACGGAAATTTTTTGTGGGGGAAGGGGGGGCTTTTGTTCACAAAAGTCCCCCCTTCCCCCACGCCCCTCATCCCCTTTCAAAAAACTTTTCTCCACCGCGTACCACGCAGAAACGTCCGTTGGGCAAAAAAACAGCGGTGCGTCGTTTCTGACGACACACCGCTGGGTATGGATTTTTACGGCATTGCAACGTTGCACCGCGCGCCGTGCGGGCGTCTGCTTACGCAGCCAGCCGCCAGGGCATTTCAACTTTGAAATGCCCTAAAAGCCTTGCTCCAGGGGCGGCCAAACCAGCCAATCCCCCTCACGGGGCGCGCGGGGGGCGGCGCCGGGCGCCAGGAAGACCTGACGGCCCGCCACACACACGCGGCCCTGAGCCAGCCACTGCACGGCCTGAGGATAGATGCGGTGCTCCATAACGTGGATGCGCTGCATAAGGGCCTCCGCGTCTTCGCCCGCTTCCACGGGCACGGCGGCCTGGATGAGCACCGGGCCGCTGTCCACCTTCTCTTCCACAAAATGGACCGTGCAGCCGGAGAGCTTGACGCCGTAGGCCACAGCATCGGCCCCGCCGTGCACGCCGGGAAAGCTGGGGAGCAACGCCGGGTGGATGTTGAGCACCCGCCCGGCAAAGGCCTCCAGAAAGTACGGGGTGAGCAGGCGCATGTAGCCCGCCAGCACCACCAACTCCACGCCGTCCTCTCGCAGCGCGGCCGCCATGCGGCGATCAAAGCTCTCCCGGTCCGGGAAGGCCGTATGGTCCAGGGTCAGGCAGGGCACGCCGGCCCTGGCCGCGCGTTCAATGACCGGCGCGCCGGGCCGGTTGCAGATGACGCGCCGGATGTTCACGTCCAGCACGCCTGCGGCGGCCTTGTCAAACATGGCCTGGGCGTTGGTGCCGCTGCCGGAGGCCAGGATGGCGATATTCAAGGGCATGCGATCCTCAGGCGCGGGCGGACCGCGCAAAATGGGTTTGCAGCGCCGCCACCAGGGCCGGAATGGTGTATTCCGCCGGCTGGATATGGCAAGGGAGCCCGTGCGCGGCCAGGGTCTGAGCCGTCACCGGGCCGATGGCGGCCAGTTGCGTTTCAGGATGGGCCTTCAGCGTGGCCGCCGGAATGAGCGCCAGGAAGTTTTCCACTGTGGAAGAGGAGCCGAAGGTCACGCAGTCCAGGCGGCCTTCTTCCAGGCAGCGCAGCACGGTCTCCTGATTATGGGCCGCAGGCACGGCCGCATAGGCGGGCAGCACGTCCACCACGGCCCCGGCCTTGCGCAGCTCTTCGGGCAGCACTTCGCGCGCCTTGGCCGCGCGGGGCAGCAAAAAGCGCTTGCCCGCCACCTGGCCGCCCTCGCGGGCCAGCAGCCCTTCCAGCACGCCTTCGGCCACATAGCGCTCCGGCACAAAATCCGGCGCAATGCCGTGCCCGCGCAGGGCCTGGGCCGTGGCCGGGCCGATGGCCGCCACCCGGCAGCCGCCCAGGGCGCGGCTGTCCTTGCCCGCCGCCTCCAGCCGCTGCCAGAAACAGCGCACGCCGTTTACCGAGGTAAAGATAATCCACTGGTATTCCGCCAGCCGGGCCAGCGCCGCGTCCAGGGCGGCGTAGTCCTCCAGCGGGCGAATTTCAATGGTGGGGCACTGGATGACCTCGGCCCCCAGGTCCGTAAGGCTCCGGGCCAGGCCGCTGGCCTGCTCCCGCGCGCGGGTCACCACAATGCGGCGGCCGAACAGGGGGCGGTTTTCAAACCAGTTGAGCGTGCCGCGCAGGCCCGCCACCTTGCCCACCACGATGACCGAAGGATTGGTGAACCGCGCCGCCGCAGCCGCCTGCGGCAGATCGGCCAGCGGGGCCGCAAGGCTGCGCTGGGCCGGGGTGGTGCCGCGGTAAACCAGGGCCGCCGGGGTCTGCGGGTTCATGCCCGCGGCCAACAGATTGCGCACAATGTCCGGCAGGTTCTTCATGCCCATGACAAAAACCAGGGTGGCGGCGCTGGCCGCCAGGGCGCTCCAGTTATGCACCGAGCCGGGCTTATCCGGATTTTCGTGGCCCGTGATGATGGTGACGGAGGAGGCAAAGTCGCGGTGGGTAAGCGGGATGCCCGCGTAGGCCGGGGCCGCCACCGTGCTGCTGATGCCCGGCACTTCCTCAAAGGGCACGCCCGCGGCCGCAAGCTCTTCGGCTTCTTCGCCGCCGCGGCCGAAAATGTACGGATCCCCGCCTTTGAGCCGGGCCACCACCTTGCCCTCGCGGGCCTTGCCCACCAGCAGGGCGTTGATCTGCTCCTGGGGCAGGGCGTGGTTGCCCGCCACCTTGCCCACATAGATTTTTTCCGCGTCGGGCCGGGCGTGGGCCAGGAGCGCCTCGTTGGCCAGGGCGTCGTAAACTACCACGTCGGCTCCGGCCAGGGCGTCGCGCCCCTTAAGGGTCAAGAGGCCCGCGTCGCCGGGGCCTGCGCCGATCAGATACACCTTCATTGCACGCCCCCCCTGGCCAGCTCCAGCAGGGTGCGCGCGCCAAAGGCCGTGGGGCCTTCGGGGCAGAGCGGCGTCGTTTTGGCGGCCCAGTCCACCCCGGCGATGTCCAGGTGGGCCCAGCGCACGCCCTCCTGCACAAAATGCTGCAGGAACAAGGCGGCGTGGATGGCCCCGCCCTCCCGCGGGCCGATGTGGCAGATGTCCGCCACCCGGCTTTTGAGATTCTCCGCATAGGGCTGCCAGAGGGGCAAGGACCAGAAGTCCTCCCCGCACACGCCCCCGGCCGCCCGGATGCGCTCGGCAAGGTCCGCGTCGTCGCAGAAAAGCCCGGCCAAGCCCGTGCCCAGGGCTACGGCGCAGGCTCCGGTAAGGGTGGCAATGTCCACCACCGCCGCGGGGGTCCAGGTTTTCTGGGCGTAGGCCAGGGCGTCGCAGAGCGCCAAGCGGCCTTCGGCGTCGGTATTCTGAATTTCCACCGTATCGCCGCTGGCCGCGCGCACCACGTCGCCAGGGCGCACGGCCCCGCCGTCGGGCATATTTTCCGCGCAGGTCAGAAGGCCGATGACGCGCCGGGGCGCGCCTTCCCGCGCCAGGGCCGTCACCGTGGCCAGCACCGTGGCCGCGCCGGTCATGTCGCTCTTCATCTGGTACATGTTGGCGGCCGGCTTGAGGCTGATGCCGCCGGAATCAAAGGTGATGCCCTTGCCCACCAGAATAAGGGGCTTATCCTGCTCGTGCCCTTTGGGCGCGTGCTCCGCCACCACCAGGCGCGGCGGCCGACGCGAACCCTGGCCCACGGCCAGAAGACAGCCCATGCCTTCGCGCTCCAGAGCTTCCTCATCCAGCACGGTGCAGGCAAAGCCCGCTTCCCGCGCCAGCTCCTGAGCGCGCTCGGCCAGGGCCTCCGGATAGAGCAGATTGGAGGGCGTGGTGGCCAGCTCCCTAGCCAGGCTCACGGCAGAAGCCGCATTCTCGCCCCGACGGGCCGCCGCCTGGAAGGCGTCCGGCACTTCCTCGCCGTCAAAGCCCAGGGCCAGCCATTGCGGATCGGCGGGCTCGTCCGCCTCTGGCTTTTTCAAAGCCGTAAAGCGGTACAGGGCAAGCTGCGCCGCACAAACGCATTCTTCCACCAGGCGCTCCCGGCCACCGGGCAGGCCCGCCAGGGCGGCCTCCGGCAGCAGCAGCGAGGCATAACCCTGACGCCGGCAGAACTGCACCGCCGCGGCCACGGCCTTGCGCACCCCCGCAAGCTCCAGCTTTTCGCGCGGGCCCAGGCCCACGGCCAGCACGCGGGGCACGGGCAGATCCTTGTGCCCGTGCAGCAGGGCCAGCTCGCCCGCCTTGCCCTTCACATCCCGCAGGGCCGGGGCAATGACCAGCCAGGGCGCGGCCCGGTCGATCTGCGGGCACTGCTCCAGCACGGCTTCGCCCTCGCACACGGGCGCCAGCAGAACTTCCGCCTTCCACTGTTCCGGCCCCAGATTCTGAAAACGTATTTCCATGAGGTGTTCTCCTTGGCAACTCTTTGACGCCGCTTTGCGCGCGGCGCGGCCCGGCGCCCGCTTGCGCCCCGTGCCGGACTGCGAATATACTGTGCGACGGCGCTTTTGCCAAGGGCGACGCCGCCGGATCCACCGGCTCCCGCAAAGCCTGAAAATCCAGCACGCTTCTTGCAAGCCATGCGCAAACCGGCGTCCCCCTCCGCGCCACGCTCAGGAACCTGCCATGCTCGTTTACATCCATGTGCCCTTCTGCCGCACCCGCTGCCGCTACTGCGCCTTCTACTCCAGCCCCCTGGGCCGCGGCGTGACCGCTGCCGCGTCTCCGGCCGTGCGGGATTATGTGGATACCCTGCTTATGGAGCTGGCCCTCTGGGGCGACCGCCTGGGGGGCAGCCCGGTGGAAACCGTCTTTTTCGGCGGGGGCACGCCCAGCCTGCTGCCGCCGCGCATCATCGGCGTGGTGCTGGAGCGCCTGGCCAAATACTTCAAACTGGCCCCCAAGGCCGAAGTGACCCTGGAGGCCAACCCTGAATCCCTGCGCGGCGGGCACACGGCGGCCCAGTTTCTTTCCGCCGGGGTCAACCGCCTTTCCATCGGCCTGCAGAGCATGGACGAAACCCAGCTGCGCCTGCTGGGCCGGGCCCACAAAGCGGCAGACAGCCTGCACTCCGTGTTTCTGGCCCGCGAGGCGGGCTGCGCCAACATCAACGTGGACCTCATGTGGGGCCTGCCGGGCCAGAGCGTGCGCCACTGGCTGCAGACGCTCAAAGACGTCTTCCGCATGACGCCGGACCACATCTCGGCCTACGGCCTGACCCTGGAGCCGGGCACTGCCCTGGAGGCGGACGTGGAGGAAGGCCGCCTGAGCCTGCCCCCAGAGCGGGACCAGAACATCATGTTCATGGAAGGGGCGGCCCTGCTGGAGCAACACGGCTACCTGCACTACGAAATTTCCAATTTTGCGCGCATGGGCTTTCAGTGCCGCCACAAC
The DNA here is from genome assembly GCF_900102485.1 of Desulfovibrio legallii. NCBI lineage: Bacteria > Pseudomonadati > Thermodesulfobacteriota > Desulfovibrionia > Desulfovibrionales > Desulfovibrionaceae > Desulfovibrio > Desulfovibrio legallii. The sequence goes on from NZ_FNBX01000012.1 coordinate 42,628, forward strand.
CTGGGCTATTGGGAAGGCGCGGACTACCTGGGCCTGGGCCCTTCCGCCACCTCCACCATCCAGAACCGCCGCTGGACCAACCCCGCAGGCCAGAACGCCTGGAACACCCGCGTGCGCCAGGGCAGCCTGGACGCGGAAGCCGAAATCCTTACCCCGGAAACCCGCGTCCTGGAGCTGCTCATGCTCCGCCTGCGCACCGCGCGCGGCCTGCGCGTTAAAGACTACCACGAGCTCACCGGCCGGGACTTCACCCGCGACCACCAGAAGCTCGTTCAGGCCCTGCACGAAAACGGCCTCATCCGCCTGCGCGACGGCTACCTGCGCCTGACCCGCAAAGGCATGGTCGTTTCCAACGCCATCCTCACCAACCTCTTTGCCCGCACCCGCGAGGTTCTCCACACGCCCCTGCCCCAAGGGGCCGCCCCCCAGGCCGTGGGCACAACCCAACAGACCCCGGAACCGGACGTCCGCCCTGTGCGCTGGCCCAGCGCCTAGCAGGGGGGAAAAATGGAAAGGGGACGCCCAGCGCGGCTGCCGGGGAAAGACGCCCCGGAACGGCCGCGCACGGCCACCGTGCAAAAGCCAGGTCCAGGGCATGCCCTGCGCGTTGCCTGAGGGAAGAAAAATTTTTTGAAGAATGGGGAGCGTGGGGGGAAGGGAACGCTTGTTCACAAAAGTTCCCTTCCCCCCACACGGTTTCTTTCTCTGACGCCTCTCCTACGGCTGCAGCAGCAGGTCGTAGCGGTTGGCGGGGGTAAGGTAGACGCGGGCCGCGGTCTGGATTTGTTCCGGGGTGAGTTTGGCGGCCTTATCGATAAGGGCCAGGTCAAAGCCCTGGGGGCGGCCCAGCACGGCGTCCGTAGCGGCGTCGCCGGCGCGGGCGCCCAGGCTTTGCCGGTCGCGGTAGTATTCGCCGCGCAGGCGGTTGGCGGCGGCGCGCAGCAGGTCTGCGGGCAGGGGTTTTTCCTGCACCTGGGCAATGATTTTGGCGAAGCCCTGACGGGCCTGCGCCACCTTGTCCGGGGTGGTGCCGATGTAGAAGGCCATCATGCCGGCCAGAGGCATGGCGCGGTAGAAGGCTGTGACTGTGTAGCCCAGGCCTTCCACATCGCGCATCTGGCTGAACAGCAGGCCGCTCTGGCCTGAGAGCACGGCCTGAAGCAGCAGCAGGGCCGGGGCGTCCGGATGGTCGGGCGGCACCGCGCGAAAGACCTCCAGCACATGGGCCTGGTTGCGGCCGGGCAGGTGCAGATCCAGTTTTTTGTCCCTGCCCCAGGCGGGCAGGGCCACAGAGAGGGCCTGGCCCTGAGGCGCGGGCAGGCTGCGGGCAAAGGCCAGCACAGCCTCGCGGTCAAAGTCTCCGGCCACGGCCAGCACCCAGGGCTGGCGCAGCTGTTGCGCCCAGAAGTCGCGCACGTTCTTGGGGCTGAACGCGGCCAGGGTTTCCGGCGTGCCCAGGGGATCCAGCCCGTAAGGCTGCCCGCCGGGATAAAGGAAGGGGTTAAGGCGGGAGAACAGCAGGGCCGTGGGCCGGTCCGCCCGCTGGCGCAGGGCGGCAAGCATGTCCTTGGTCTCGCGCCGCACTTCCTGTTCCTCAAAGCGCGGTCTGGTCAGCAGATCTTGCAGCAAGGCGAAGTAATCCGCATTGAAGCGGGCCGGGCCGGTGAGCGAAACGGTAAAGGTCTGCAGACCGGCAGTAGCGTCCAGGGAGGCTGCGCGCTGGGCCAGCCAGCGCTCCACGCCCTGGGCGTCCAGGTCGGCGCAGCCGTCGGTGAGGGCCCGGGCCGTGAGCCCGGCCAGGCCCTGGCGCGCTGCGGGCAGCAGCGCGTTGCCGCCGGGGAAGGAGAGCTGCAGGGCCGCATAAGGCACGGTGGCATCGGGCAGCAGGATGAGCGTGCGGCCCCCGCCCAGGTCAATGGTTTCGGTTTTGCCGGCCTCGGCCGCGGCTGCCGGTGCGGCGGTCTGCGGCGCAGCGGGGGCGGGCCAGTTGGCGCGCAGGATGGCTTCCAGGTCGGGCAGTTGCGCTTTCTCCGGGGCCAGCACCCGCACGCGCAGGGCTTCGGGCCGCAGCCAGCGGCCCAGGGCCGCCTGCAGACGGGCCTGATCCACACTGCGCAGGGCGGCGCGCAGATTGGCCTCCTGCTGCGCGCCGCCCAGGTCGAACTGCACGCTGCCGGTCCAGGCCGCCAGGCCGCTGAGGGTCTCCGCCGAGCGGTCCATGCCGTCTTCCAGATTAAACACGGCCCGGCGCACGCTCTCCGGACTGAAATCCGCGGCCTTGAGCGCGGCCAGATCCTTGGTCAGGCCCTGCCAGAAGGGCGCGAGCTTATCCGCGTCCATCTGGGCCGTAAGGTAGAGCAGGCCCGCGCGGGCCAGGCTCATGTTGCCCATGCCGATGCTGTCCGCCAGCTGCTGTTCGTACTTGTACTTGCGGTAGAACAGGGAGGTGCCGTCCCCGCCCAGCAGGTAGCTGAGCACGTCCAGATCCGTGGAGCGCACGTCGCGCAGGGAGGGCGCGGGGAAGGCCAGGCCCAGGTAGACTTTGCTCCAGGGGCCACGGATAATTTCCACCTGCGGGCCGCCGGGGGCCGCGCGCAGGTCCGCGGGGGCGGGTTCCGCCTGATCGCCGCTGTTGGTCAGCCCGCCGAAAAGCTCGCGGGCGTGCTCCAGCACGGCCTTGGGGTCAATATCGCCCGCCACCAGCAGCAGCATGTTGCGCGGCTGGTACCAGCGGCGCACATAGGCCCGCAGATCGTCGGCCGTAACGGCGCGCACCGTGTCCTTGTAGCCGATAATGGGCCGCCCGTAGACGGTATTGTGCAGGGTGGAGGTCTGGAGGCTCTCGAACAGGCGGCTCATGGGCTGGTCCTGGTCGCGCTCCAGCTCGGAAATGACCACTTCTTTTTCCGATTCCAGCTCCTTGGGATCCAGGGAGGCCTGGAAGGCCATTTCCTTAACCACGTCCATGCCCGTGCGCCAGTGAGCCGCGGGCATATCCGTAATGAACCAGGTTTTGTCAAAGCTGGTGGCCGCGTTAAGGTAGCCGCCCAGGGCCTCCACGTCCTTGGCCACCTGCCCCTTGGGCCGGTGCTCTGTGCCTTTGAAAACCATGTGCTCCAGCAGATGGCTGATGCCCGCCTGGGCCGCCGTCTCATGGGAGGAACCCGTGCGCACATAGAGGCGCGTGGCCGCCAGGGGGAAGCGGGCGTCTTTGACGATGCAGACCGTCAGCCCGTTGGGCAGCCTGGTGAGCAGCGTGTCCTTGCCCGGCGCGGCCTGCGCAAGGGACGCCGCCAGCAGCAGCGACAGAAAAAAAAGACCAAACAAACTATGGCGTGCCATATATGCTCCCGTAAAGGTTTCGTCATGCCGCAGGGGCTGTTGGCCCCTGAGAAAACACAACGGCGCGCCCCTGGTGCGGGACGCGCCGTGACTATAGCAGGCGGGCGGGCAGGGGGCAACGCCTAGCCGCCCAGGTATGCCTCTTTAACCTTCGGATTTTCCAGTATTTCCTTACCAGGGCCTTCCAGCGCCACCCGGCCTACCTCCAGGATATAGGCGTAGTGGGCCACGGAAAGGGCCGCATAGGCGTTCTGCTCCACCAGCAGGACGGTCTTGCCCTCCTGATTGATGCGCTGGATGATGGCAAAAATTTCCCGCACCAGCAGCGGGGCCAGGCCCAGGGAGGGTTCGTCCAGCATGAGCAGGTCCGGCCGGCTCATGAGGGCGCGGCCCACGGCCAGCATCTGCTGTTCGCCGCCGGAGAGGGTGCCGCCCTTCTGCCAGTTGCGTTCCTTAAGGCGGGGAAAGAGGGTGTAGACCCAGTCCAGATCTTCGGCTATGGCCGGGGCGTCCGAACGGGAATACGCGCCCAGGAGCAGATTTTCCTCCACCGTCAGGTGCGGCAGAATGCGCCGCCCTTCCGGCGAGAGGGAAATGCCCTGCCGGACCATGTCTTCGGGCTTGAGCCCCCGCAGAGAGACGGACGGTTCGCCCTCGTGCCGGGTTAGCAGGATATCCCCGCCGATGTGCTTGTTCAGCCCGGCTATGGAGCGGATGATGCTGCTTTTGCCCGCGCCGTTGGCCCCGATGAGGGTCACGATGCTGCCGCGGGGGATGTTCAGGCTCACGCCCTGCACAGCCTGGATGCCGCCGTAGCGCACCTGAAGGTCTTTGATTTCAAGGATATTGCCCATACGTTGCCCCTATCGGCCGCCCGCGGGCGCGTCCTCGCCCAGGTAGGCGCGGATGACCACGGGGTTGCTGCGCACGGCGTCGGGGCCGCCCTCGGCGATCAACGCGCCGTATTCCATAACCCAGATGTACTGGCACACGCCCATGACCACCTTCATATCGTGCTCAATGAGCAGAATGGTCAGGTTGAATTCGTCCCGGATGTGCCCGATGAAGTGCATAAGCTCCAGGCTTTCCTGCGGGTTCATGCCCGCGGCGGGCTCGTCCAGCAGCAGCAGGCGCGGCTCCGTGGCCAGGGCGCGGGCGATCTCCAGGCGGCGCTGGGCCCCATAGGGCAGGCTGCCGGCCTGGTCGTCCAGGTGCTCGCTCAAGGCCACCCGCTCGGCCAGTTTCCGGCTTTTTTCCGCAATGGCCGCTTCTTCCTTATAGAAGGGCGGCAGGCCCAGGGGGGCCATCCACCAGGGGCAGTGCCGCCGCACATGGCAGCCCACCATGATGTTCTCCAGCACGCTCATCTGCTGCGAAAGGCGGATGTTCTGGAAGGTACGGGCGATGCCCAGGCGGCAGATATCGTTGGGGCGCAGGCCCTTGATGCTTTTGCCGTCAAAAAGCACGTCCCCTTCCTGCGGGGTGTAGAAGCCGCTGAGCACGTTAAAGGCCGTGGTCTTGCCCGCGCCGTTGGGCCCGATGATTCCGGCAACGGCCCCCTGGGGCAGGGCCAGGGTCAGGTCGCTCACGGCCGTGACGCCGCCAAAGCGCATGGTCACGTTTTTGGCCAGCAGCAGGGCCCCGGCGTAGTCCGGGGGGGTAGGTGCGGTGTAGGCGCTCATGCCTTGCCCCTCCTCAGAAGGGCGTTAAGCCCCTTCCAGGTCAGTTCCCTGGCGCCCATGATGCCCTCGCGCCGATAAAGGATGATGCCCAGCAGCACCAGAGAGAACACCACCATGCGCATGCCGGGAATGCCCGGCAGCTCAATGAAGCCCAGGTCCATGGGCTCCTCAATGGCGCGCAGCCATTCCAGCAGAACAGTGATGACGGCCGCGCCCAGAAGGCTGCCCGTCAGGGAGCCGAGGCCGCCCGCCACCACAAACATGAGCACGTTGAAGGTCAACAGAAAGTTGAACATCTTGGGGTCGATGGTGGAAAGGTGGCTGCCCAGCAAGGCCCCGCCCACCCCGGCGAAGAACGCGCCCACGCAGAACGAAAGCACCTTGTAGCGGAAGACGTTGATGCCCATGACCCGGGCGGCGATTTCGTTATCCCGGATGCAGCGCAGCACGTTGCCGTAGTTGCTGAACACGAGCCGCGCCAGGACGATGAGGGTAAAAAGCATCCAGACGTAGCAGGAGAGCAGCGAGGCGTGCCCCGGTATGCCCTTGATGCCCAGCGAACCGTTGGTGATGCTGGTGGCGTTGACGATGAGCACGCGGATGATCTCCGCAAAGCCCAGGGTGGCGATGCCCAGGTAGTCGTCGCCCAGGCGCAGCACGGGCACGGCGATGATGAAGGCAAAAACCGCCGCCACCAGCCCGCCGGCCAGCACCGAGACCCAGAAGGGCGTCATGAGCTCGGAGAAAGGCCAGATGATGGGTTCCAGAATCCACATCATCTCTTTCTGCTCCGGCGGCAGAATGCAGAGCGCCGAAACATAGGCCCCAATGGCGATAAAACCCGCGTGCCCCAGCGAAAAGAGCCCGGTAAAGCCGTAGATAAGGTTGAGCGAAAGGGCCAGGATGGCGTTGATGAAAATGAGCTTCGCAATATAGATCTGGTAGTCGCCGAGGAAGCTCTCCGCCTGCCAGAGAACGCAGGCCCCCGCCAGCATGAGGGCGATGCTCAGGATTGTGCTGGTGTTCAGGCGCATCAGATTTTCTCCTCCAGGCTTTCGCCGAGGAGGCCCGTGGGCTTGAACAGCAGCACGAGCACCAGCAGCACAAAGGCGAAGGCGTCGCGATAGCCCGAAAGCTCCGGCATGAAGGCCACGGTCATGATTTCCACAAAGCCCAGAGCCACCCCGCCGATGACCGCGCCCTGAATGGAGCCGATGCCCCCGAACACGGCGGCGATAAAGGCTTTCAGCCCCGGCATGATGCCCATATACGGATGCACCTGCGGGTAGCGCAGGGCCCACATGATGCCGGAGGCCGCAGCCAGAGCCGAGCCGATGCAGAAGGTCAGGGCGATGATGTTGTCCACCCGCACGCCCAGGAGGCGCGTGGTCTCAATGTCCTTGGAAATGGCCCGCATGGCCAGGCCGGGCTTGGTGCGGTAGACCACATAGAGCAGAATGCCCACCAGCACGATGGTCATGGAAGGCACAAAGGCCGTGAGGGGCAGAATGCGCACGCCGCCCACCTGCCATTCCGAAACCAGCCATTCGGGCTGCAGCACGGGCCGGGGCTGGCCGGTAAAGACCACCACGGCCAGACTTTCAATAAAAAAGGACACGGCAATGGCGCTGATGAGCGCCGAAATGCGCGGGGCGTCGCGCAGGGGGCGGTAGGCCACCCGTTCAATGATGACGCCAAGGAGACTCGCGCCCGCCACGGAAACCACGGCCGCCACGCCCCAGGGCCAGCCGAAGGCGAACGTGCCGAAAAAGACGAAGTAGGCCCCCACCATCAGGATGTCGCCGTGGGCGAAGTTGATGAGCCGCAGAATGCCGTAAACCATGGTGTAGCCGATGGCGATCAGGGCATAGAGCGAGCCCAGGGTGAGGGCGTTGAAACAGTGCTGCAAAAACATGTCAAGGCTCATGAGCCACCTCGGCGCGGCCCCGCGAGGCAACGGGCGCAAAGCGCCCCGCTTCGGCCGGGCAGCGGCAGAAAGAGAAAAAACGCCCCGCGGCGATTGCCGCCGCGGGGCCGGAAAGGGAGCGGTTTATTTGGGCGTCACTTCGCCCACATACACGCGCTTGCCGCCCTTGTACTCAATGATGCCCACGGGCATTTCGGCATCGTGGGTTTTGTTGATGGTCAGCGAGCCCAGTGCGGTGGGCAGATTCTTGGTTTCGGCCAGGGCCGTGGCAATGGCTTCGGGCTTGGCGGAATTGGCGCGCTTGATGGCGTCGATGATCAGGAAGTAAGTGTTGTAGCCCAGCGCGCCGTTAACGTTGGTTTCCTTTTCAGGATAGGCGGCCTTCCAGGCTTCGGTAAAGCGCTTGGCTTCGGCGCTCATGTTGGGCATCTGGGGGTCGTAAGGGAAGGTGGTGTGCAAAAAGCCTTCCGCGGCCTTGCCGCCCAGCTTGAGGGTATCGGGGTTATCCATGGCGTCCGCGCCCATAAGGCGGAACTTGGCCCCCAGCTCGCGGGCCTGCTTCATGATGATGGCGCCTTCGGCAAAATAGGCGGGCATGAAGACGATATCGGGCTTTTTGGCGATAAGCTCGGTGAGCTGAGCCGTAAAGTCCTGGTCGCCGGAGCTGTATTTGAGGTTGGCCACCACTTCGCCGCCCAGCTTCTTGAAGGAGCGGGTGAAGAAGCTGGAAAGGCCCACGGCGTAGTCGTTGGTCATGTCCATGAGCACGGCGGCCTTTTTGAAGCCCAGGGTCTCATAGGCATAGGTGGCCGCGGCCGCGCCCTGATAGGGATCGATGAAGCAGGCGCGGAAATAGTATTTCTTGCCCTGGGTCACCAGCGGATTGGTGCAGGAGGTGCCCACGCCGGGAACCTTGGCCTTTTCGGCCACTTCGGCCCCGGCCATGGCCAGGGAGGAGCCGTAGGTGCCGATAAGGGCCACCACTTTGTCGCGCTCCACCAGGCGCTTCACGGCGTTGGCGGCTTCAACCTTGTCGGACTTGTTGTCCACCACCACCAGATCCACGGGGCGGCCCAGCACGGTGGGCATTTCCTTGTGCGCCAGGCGCACGCCTTCCAGCTCCAACTGACCGCCGAAGGCGTTCTGCCCGGTCAGGGGGAGGTATACGCCGATTTTGACGGGGCCGGCTTCAGCGGCCTGGGCCTGGCCCGCCACGCCGAAGGACAGCGCCAGCCCGGCCAGCGCCACAAGCAGTTTACCCAATTTCATCCTTCTCCCTCCGATAATTGTGGTTCCTGCCGGCCTCAAAGCAAGACCGGCCGTTGGCGGTACTCTACGCCAGATAGGGGGCGACCGCAATTGTTCCGCCCCGTTGGCGTCACAAAATCTCCGCACGCGCCCCGGCGCGCCTCAGTCCGCCGCAGCCAGATAGCGGGCAAACAGCCGCGGGCCGGGGCGCGAAAAGCGCTCCCACTCCGCCGTCAGGGCCAAGCCCGGCGCAAGAGCCCGCACCACGGGCAGGCCCAGGTCCGCACGGGTCAGCTCCACATACAAAGGCCGCCGCCCCTGGGCCGTCAGCGTTTCCTCCAGCAGGCGCAGCGCCGCCGCGGGCGAAGGCAGGCTCAGGTCCGGCAGGTCTTCCAGGTCGCGCACGGGCAGGCCCGCCAGGCCGGGGCCCGAAGGCCGGGGCGGCGCGCTCCGCAGCGGGGAATAGGGCCAGGGCGTTTCCGTCAGCGCGGCCAGAGCCGCCCGCGGGCCGCACAAATTGGCCCCGGTGGCGCGCACCACCGTCCCCTCCGGCCCCAGCACAAAACACTGATACACCGGCAGGCCCAGCTCCGTGGTCAGATCCTGAAACTGCACCCGGACGCCGCAGGCCGCGTAGTCCTCCAGCAGGGCCTGCAGGCGCGGATCCCGGCTGCGCAGGCAGAAGCAGCGCGTGCGCCGGTAGGGCGTGGTGGCCTCGGCATCGCGCTCGGCAATCTCCGTCAGCGCCGCCACCTTGGCCTCCTCCAGCGTATTGCCCGATGCCAGGCCCGTGGAGCCCCCGGCCAGAAACAGGGCCGGTTCATCCAGATTGCAGAACAAAAACACCGCCTGGGCCGGGACCAGCACCGTCGCACCCGCAGGGTCTCTGGCGGGCAGCCAGTGGAGGGGAAAATCCGTATACGGCGCTTCCAAGGGCAGCGCGTTGGGGTCCAGCGCCTCCCGCCCCTGGGCCCGCAGCTCCGAAAGCCGCGCCCGCACCAGGGGCAGCTCGGCCTTGCGGTCGGCAATGCGCCCCGCCGCCGCGCCGCCCTCCTCCACGCTCACATAGGCGCTGGCGCGCTCCACAATCTCCATGGCGCAGGAAGCCCTGGCCGCGGCCAGCGAGAGCCCGCGCCCGTAAGCCCTGGCCGTACCCCGCAGATTGTGGCGCACGGCCCCGTTGCGCACGCTCACGTCCACCCGCCAGTCGCGCAGCAGGGCAATGGGGGCCAGCGAGGCCTCATGGCGCATTTCCCGGCCCTCCACCAGCCCGGCTTCCATAAGGGCGTCCTGAGCGCGCAAAAATGTCTCCTGGGCCGGGGGCCGCCGCCAGGCCGGCCCGGAATCGGCCGCCAGCCGGGCGTGCAGCCGCCGGAGTTCCCCGGTCTGGGCCTCCATATCCGCCAGAACGGCGCGCAGCCGCTCTTCCGCAAAGAGGGGCGGCAGGTCGGTTTCGCCCCAGCGGGGCAAGGGGTGGTGCTCGCAGATATTGGCGCGGAACAGGGCGCTCCAGGCGGCAGCAGCGGCAAAGTCGGGCTGCGCGGCCGCGCGCAGATACACGGCCGGGGTGGCCTCCAGGGCCGCGTCCCGCGCCGTGGGCGGCAGGGCCGCCTCCAGGCCTTCCAGCCCCGGCAGAAGCAAGGCGCACTCCCGCAGCAGCGCGGCCAGGGCCGGACGCGGGCACCCCTCCGTGGCCGGGTCCGTGCAGCGGGCGGCCAGGGCGTGCAGATCCTCCGGACTTTTTTCGCCCAGCAGACGCAGAAGATGCAGATGGAGAAAATCGTCCCACGGCGTGGCTTCCAGGCGCTCCAGCGCGGCCTCGAAGCTGAGGGATGCGGGGGGCACGCAGGCGAAGTAGCCTGTGGTGGCCTGGGTGCGCTCGTGGGTATAGGCGTAGTCCAGCGGCTCCGGGGCAGCGCCGGCGGAAGGGATATGGTGGCTCATAAACGCTGTGCCCTTGCAGCTCTTGCGCCGGGGACGCGCGCACCGCGGCTCCAAGGCCCTAGTTTGCCGCCGCGCAAAGGCCGCGGCCATGACCGCCGCCCCACGGCAAGGGCCGCGGCACAAAAAAAGGCGGACCGTACAGACCCGCCCAGACGCTTTTCCGTCACTGATCCGGCCCCGGAGACGCCAGCGGAACCGGCAGAACGCCCGGGCCGCAACAGGAACCGCCTTCCGTCGCCCCGGCAGCCTTCCGCAGCCTTCTTGCGGGCCGCAGCCGGATTGCGGGCCGCGCCGGGCAGAAGTCCGGGGCAAGGCCCGTGCGCGAGGGCCGCCCCGCCTTGCTCTGCTGAGCGCTGCGGCGCGGCCCTCGCGACCATATTAACGTTTGGAGTACTGGTACCGGGCGCGGGCTGCGCGCAGACCGTACTTTTTACGCTCTTTCTTGCGGGCGTCGCGGGTGAGGAACCCGGCCTTCTTGAGCATGGGCCGCAGGGCGGGGTCCACGGCCAGCAGGGCGCGGGAAATGCCGTGGCGCACGGCCTCGGCCTGGCCGCTCACGCCGCCGCCGGCCACGTTAACGCGCACGTCCAGCTTCTCGGCCAGCTTGGAAAGAACCAGGGGCTGGCGGATGATCATCTGGAGGGTCTTGCGCGGGAAGTATTCCTCAAACGCGCGGCCATTGACCACAATGGCCCCGGAACCGGCGTAGACGCGGGTGCGGGCCGTGGCGGTCTTGCGGCGGCCGGTGCCGTATTCAAATTTTTCGCTCATGGCGTTCTCCGTCCTTGGCTAGTGCGTCAGGGTCAGCGGCTGCGGGTTCTGGGCCGCATGGGGATGCTCGGCCCCGGCATAGATCTTGAGTTTCTTGAGCATGGCCCGGCCCAGGCGGTTCTTGGGCAGCATGCCGCGCACGGCGGACATAAGCGCCCGGTCGGGGTGCTGGGCCAGCACGTCGCCGAGCACGGTGGTCTTAAGACCGCCCACCCAGCCGGAATGCCGGTAGTACTTTTTGTCCTGCAGCTTGTTGCCGGTGACCTTGATCTTCTCGCAGTTGACCACCACGATGAAGTCCCCGTTGTCCATATGCGGGGCGAACTCGGGCTTGTGCTTGCCGCGCAGGCGGTGGGCGATCTGGCTGGCCAGACGGCCGAGCACCTGATCCTGAGCGTCCACCACAAACCACTGGCGGTTGATGTCCTTGGGGGTGGGGCTGAACGTTTTCATGGGAATGACTCCTCACTCTGCAAATATCGGCGGCCGTCAGGCAGCTTGGCGTTTCAAACCCGCGATGCGCCGCCCAACGGGGAATGACGACAGTATCGCAGCAAAGGAAGCTTCAATACAGCAAAACGCGCCGGCGTGTCAAGGGGCGGAACGCCTTTTGCGCGCCGCAAGGGGCGCGGGCCCCACACGGGCCCGGCCTGCCCGGCCCGAAGCGGAAGCGATGCGTCCCCCCCCGGCCGAAAGCGCTGCGAAGCGCTTGAGCTTTACACCATGAGACCCTATACTGCCAACTGTTTTTTGTCGGCATACCGGGAGGCCCCCATGCCCGTCATCCGCAAGAGTCTGCTGGAGCTCATCTTTTCCGGCGCGTATCTGCTGCGCTGGAACGACAAGCTGCGCCCCGTGGAGCTGCTTGAAATCGACAAGCAGGCCCACAAGATGCTGCTGGCCTGCGTGCTCTGGCACGAATACAGCCGCGGCGCGGACACGGCCCGGCGCGTGGCCCTGGCCACGGAAATCGTCGAAGGGGGCCTTTTTGACTACTTCTACCGGGCCATCATCACAGACATCAAGCCGCCCATCTATTATCGGATCAAGGAAAACCCCCGCCAGTTCCGTGAGCTTACCGAGCACGTCCTGCAGCGCCTGGCGCCTTCTCTGGCCCCCCTGGGCCCTTTCTGGAAGCGCATGCGCGCCTGGCACCTGAACCCGGACGAAGAAAGCCCGGCCCGGCGCATCCTCACCGCCGCCCACCTCTATGCCTCCCAGTGGGAATTCCGGCTCATCGAACCTTGCAACGCCCCCTTTGACGACGAGATGGGCGACATCGGCCAGTCCTTCCCCGACCGGCTGGACGGCTTTGCCGACCTGCCCGGCCTGGCCGCCATGCGCACCCCCCGCACGGCCCTGGCCCGGCTGGCCAACCTCTGCGGGCAGCTGCGCTTCCAGATCCGCTGGACACAGGCCCCGCGCATCCCTTCCACCTCCGTGCTGGGGCACATGTTCATTGTGGCCTGCCTGGCCTATTTTTTCAGCCTCACGGTCAAGGCCTGCCCGGCCAGGGCCGACAACAACTTCTTCTGCGGCCTGTTCCACGACCTGCCCGAAGTCCTCACCCGCGACATCATCTCGCCCGTCAAGCAATCCGTGGCCAGCTTGCCCCCGCTCATCAAAGAATATGAAGAAGCGGAGCTGGAGCGCCGCTTGTTCGCCCCCCTGCGGGACGAAGGCTTTACCGGCCTGGTGGACCACATCGCCTACTTTCTCGGTCTGGAAGTGGGCTCGGAATTTCAGGAATGCGTCCGCCGCCAGGGCCGCGTCCTTGCTCTGGACGACTTCAACGCCCTGCAGCGCGAAGGCAACACGGACGATCAGGACCCCAAGGACGGCCGCCTGCTCAAAGACTGCGACAACCTTGCCGCTTTTCTGGAGGCCCACAGCTCCATCCGCAACGGGGTTTCCTCGCCGCATCTGCTGGAGGCGCGCGTGCGCCTGCTCACCCGCCTGCGCGAAAGCCCCCTCGCCTGCCTTAATCTGGACGCCCTGCTGGCGGATTTTGACTGACCATGCGCCGCTGCCCTGCCCCCCCCTTCGCCGCCCTGCTGGCGGCCCTGCTGCCCCTGATCTTCCTCTGGGCGGCCCGCCCGGCCACGGCCCTGACCATCGCCAAGGGCGTGCCCTTCTACGCCAGGGACATGGAATACTATTACCAGGAAAAACGCGCCGAAACCCTGCCCGGCATCCTGCGCACCTTTGACGCCCAGGGCGTGCTTGCCGACAGCCGCAAACAACTGACCCTGGCCGCCTTTCTGGCGGAAGTGCTGCGTCGCGACCCCACGGCCCGGCAGCGGCTCCTGCCGCCCCAGCCCGGCCTGAGCCGCGACGGCCGCCGCACCCTGGCCTGGACCGCGCACCTGGCCCTGCTGCCCGACGCCGCAACGCTGATCCACAGTCTGCTGCAGCCCGAAGAGGCCCTGCTGCAACGCCAGATTGCCGAGAGCCCGGCCCCCCTGCTGCGCTGGAACCTCTATGCGGAAAAGACCGTGCTCCAGATGTACTGGACCGCCTACTTCGCCTCCGGCGACACGGCCTATCTGGATCCCATTCTGGAAGCGGCCCTGCGCTACGCCAGGCTCAACGCCGCGGGCCTGCAAAAAGACCCGAACTTCCCCGTCTGCGCCGCCGCGGCCGCATCCCTCTATGATCTGGCCCCCCGCCACGCAGCGGTCAACGCCCGCGTGGCGCAGGCCCTTGACCGCTGCTCCGGCCCGGAGGCCGCAACCCTGCGCACCATCCTGCGCCGCTGAGCTTACACCGCCATGACCAACCAAACCACCAACTACGGCGTGCTGTTTGACCACGGCCGTCACGCCCGCATCGGCCTGCCCGAAGCCGTTTTCTGCCAGGGCAAGCCCCGCGAGGCCGTACTGGGCCTTTTGCGCGACCGCGCCGCCGACGCCGCACCCGTGCTGTTCACCAGGCTTGCGCCTGAGGTCTTTGCCGCCGCGCCTGAAGACCTCCGCGCCCGCTACAACTACCACCCCCTGTCCCGCACGGCCTTCACCCGGCCCCTGCCCCCCAAGCCACACGGCCGCGTCGCCCTGGTCTCCGCCGGCACGGCCGACGGCTCCGTGCTCTGGGAGGCCGCCCGCACCCTGGAATATCTCGGCATCACCCGCCTGGTGATTGAGGACAACGGCGTGGCCGGGCTCTGGCGCATCACCGCCAGCCTGCCGGATCTGGCCGCCGCCGACGCGATCATCGTAACGGCGGGCCTGGACGCGGCCCTGGCCTCGGTGGTAGGAGGGCTTACCCCCCGGCCGGTCTTCGCCGTGCCCACCTCCGTGGGTTACGGCATGGCCCGTCACGGCCAGACGGCCCTGGCCGCCATGCTGGTGAGCTGCGCGCCCGGCGTGGGCGTCATGAATATCGACAACGGCTACGGCGCGGCCTGCGCCGCGGCCAGGATCATCAATCTTCTCAACGACAAGGAATCCTCATGCCCCGGCAAACCCTGACGCCGCCTCAGGCCGCGACCGCCCGCGGCCGCCATGCCCCCGCCGCGCACGCGGAGGCCCACCCGCACCACGGGCCGGAGCCGGGCGCCCCCGACGAAAGCCCTGTCGGCGATGTGGTGCTGACTGTCCGGCCCGCCTCCGGCCTTTCCGGCGACATGCTCCTGAGCGGCCTGGCCGCCCTGCTGGGCCTGGACGCCCCGGCTCTGGACGCCCTGACGGAAGAGCTGCGCCTGCCCGCTCTGCGCGGCGTTTTGCGGCTGGAAGCACGGCAGGTCAACGGCATCGCCGGCGTGGGCTGCCGCATCCAGCTGCCCCACGAGCACAGTCACCGCAGCCTGGCGGACATCCTCGCCCTGCTGGACGCCAGCGCCCTGCCCGCCGCCGCCGCCGATCTGGCCCGCCAGGCCTTCACCGTCCTGGCCGCCGCCGAGGGCGCGGTACACGGCAAAAGCCCGGAGCAAGTGACCTTCCACGAAGTGGGCGCGCTGGACAGCATCCTGGATATCTGCCTCGCCTGCCGCCTGTTCACCCTGCTGGCCCCCCGGCGCTTTGTGTGCAGCCCCCTGCCCCTGGCCGACGGCACGGTGCACTGCGCCCACGGCTGCCTGCCCGCTCCGGCCCCGGCCGTGCTCCACATGCTGCAAGGCGTGGCCGTGCAAGGCTTTGACGGCCAGGGCGAAACCGTCACCCCCACCGCGCTCTGCCTGCTCAAAGCCTTCAGGGCCGATTTCGGGCCCTGGCCCGCCATGACCGTGCGCAAAAGCTGCATCAGCTATGGCGACAAAGTCTTCCCCCATGTGCCCAACGGCGCACTCTGGGCCCTGGGCACGGCCCTGTAAGGGGCGCCGCGCGCGGCTGCCTCCGGCGGCCAGAGGAGCGCGGCCCCCTTGGAACCCCATGACAACAGGAACGCTATGAACCCTGCCGCAACCACCGCCGCCCTGCTGCCCGACCGCCTGCGGGAAATTCTCCACGGCCTGCCGGTCTGCGCCGTGGCCCTTTCCGGCGGGCTGGACAGCCGCTTCCTCTGCCACGCGGCCCTGCTCTGCGGCTGCCGCGTGCTGGCAGTACACGCCGCAGGCCCGCACGTCCCCGCCCAGGAAAGCGCCGCCGCACAGGCCTGGGCGCAACAGCGGGGCCTGCCCCTGCTGCCGGTGCGCTATAATCCCCTGCCCTTGCCGGAAGTGGCCGCCAACAGCCGCCAGCGCTGCTATGACTGCAAACGCGGGCTCATCGCCGTGGTGCGGATAGTGCTGCCGCTGGCTCCGGCAGCGACGGCCCTGGCCCCCGTTCCGTCCGGCCCCTCGGCGCGGGCCGCCCCTCTTCCGCTCTGCGACGGCACCAACGCCGACGACATGACCGCCTTCCGCCCCGGGCTGCGGGCGCTTAAGGAAGGGGGCGTGCGCTCTCCCCTGGCCGAAGCGGGCCTCGCCAAGGACCACATCCGTCTTCTGGCCCGGCAGACCGGCCTGGACCAGCCTGACCAACGCGCCCGGCCCTGCCTGCTCACCCGTCTGGCTTACGGCCTGACGCCTACGGAAGACCTGCTGCGCCGCCTGGCCGCCGCCGAGACGGCCCTGGCCGCCCTGACCACGCCCAAGGCAGGGTCTTCGGCGGCCGTCGCTATGAAAAAAAATGCGAACAGGGCTGAGGAACCCGCCCTGGGGGACTTCCGCCTGCGCGTCACGCCCGAACCCCTGCTGCAGGTCCAGCGCCTGCCCGCAGCCCTGCGCCCGCAGGTGGAGGCCATCCTGGCCGCGCACGGCTTTGCGCCTTGCGCCATCCGCCTGGGCGACGCGGTGAGCGGTTTTTATGATCAAAAAGACGCTGTCTGAGGCCCCTGCGCCATAGCCGTCACCACCCCGGCGGCCAGCACGCGGCCCTGGCCGTCGTACACGGCGGCCACCTGCCCGGGAGCCGTGGGGAAAAGCGGCTCCGCCAGGGCAATGCGCAGCCCGCCGTCCGGGGCCAGCGTCACGCGGGCGGGGACTGGCCGCTGGCGATAGCGCAGGCGGACGCGGATATCCGGCGGCCAGCACGCCACAGGCAGCATCAGGTTGGCCGGGGCCGTGGCGCAGCGGCGGATGCCCAGAAGCGCGCGGGGCCCCACCACCAGGGCATTGGCGACGCTGTCCTTGGCGAGCACATACAGGGGCTCGCTGTAGGCAATGCCCAGGCCCTTGCGCTGGCCCTCGGTGTAGCGCCAGAGGCCCCGGTGGCGGCCGATTTCGCGCCGCCCGCCCTGGCCATCCGCCAGCAGCACCGGGCCGGGAGCGGGCGCGGCCAGCCCGGCGTTGCGCCAATGGCGCTCCAGAAAGGGCCGGTAGGCCTCATTGCCCGCGCCTTGATCCGGCGGGGGCACAAAGCAGATATCCTGACTTTCGCCGGGCAGGGGCACGGCAAGCCCGGCCTGGGCCACCAGCGCGCGGGTAGTCGCCTTGTCCTGCCCGGCCAGGGGGAAACGGGCGCGGGCCAGGCGCTGGCGCGGCACCAGACTCAAAAAATAGCTCTGGTCCTTGGCGGCGTCCGCCGCCGCAGCCAACAAGGGCAGGTCCGGCCTGTCCGGGCCGGAAACCAGCCTGGCGTAGTGGCCCGTGGCCAGGCTTGTGGCGCCCAGAGCCAGGGCCGCGTCCAGCAGCGCGCCGAACTTGATTTCCCGGTTGCAGCGGGCGCAGGGATTGGGCGTGCGTCCGGCGGCGTAGGCGGCGGCAAAAGGGGCGAGCACCTCCCGCGCGAAGACCTGGCGCAGGTCCGCCACATGCAGGGGCACGCCCAGGGCCGCGCAGGCCGCGGCAAGGCCCGCGGGCGCGGTTTCCGGCCCCTCCGGGCGGAACAGACCGTGCAGGGCCAGCACATCGTGCCCTGCGCGCCGCAGAAGCAGCAGCGCGCACAGGCTGTCTACGCCGCCGCTTACGGCCACGGCTACGGTTTCTTTTTGCATGGCGCACCTTCGCGCATCCGGTCATCCAGGCGCGCTGCGGATTGCAAGGGTTGCGGGCGCGTCTTCTCCGGCTTCTGCCCTGCCCGAAGGATGGGGGCGTGGGGGGCAGGGAGCTTTTGCAGGCAGAAGCTCCCTGCCCCCCAAAGGCATTCCCGTCCCAAGCCCTACAAAATCTGGTTCAGAAACTGGCGCAGCCGGGGGTGGCGGGGGGCGGTAAAGAGGTGCTCTGGCTTGCCCATTTCCACGATCTGGCCCTGGTCCATAAAGATAAGGCGGTCGGCCACGGTGCGGGCGAAGCCCATTTCGTGGGTAACGCAGACCATGGTCATGCCTTCTTCGGCCAGTTTGACCATAACGTCCAGCACTTCGCCCACCATTTCCGGGTCCAGGGCGGAGGTGGGCTCGTCAAAGAGCATGATGGCGGGCTGCATGGCCAGGGCGCGGGCGATGGCCACACGCTGCTGCTGGCCGCCGGAGAGCATGGCGGGGTAGACGTTGGCCTTATCGCTGATGCCCACTTTTTTGAGCAGGGTCAGGGCGCGGGCGTCGGCGTCCTCGCGGGAGAGCTTGCGCAGGATGATGGGGGCCAGGGTCAGATTTTCCAGCACGGTCTTGTGGGGAAAGAGATTGAACTGCTGAAAGACCATGCCCAGGTTCTGGCGCATTTCGTTGATGTTGTTCTGGTCGCTCTGGATGTCCTTGCCCTGGACCATGATGCTGCCCTGGTCAATTTCTTCCAGGCGGTTGATGGAGCGCAGCAGGGTGGATTTGCCGGAGCCGGAAGGGCCGATGATGACCACGCGCTCGCCGGGGGCGATGTCCAGGCTTACGTCCTGGAGGGCGGGCAGCGCGCCGAAGTATTTCCAGACGTGGTCGATGGAAATGATGGGCGCGGCCGGGGAAGCTGCGGCGGCCGGGGCGGCGGATGCGGACGCGGCGGGGTTACTTTCCGTCATAGTAGTTCAACCTGGATTCCATGATGCTCACGGCTTTGGAGAGGACCAGCGTAATGATGAGGTAGAGCAGGGCCACCATGGTGTAGGTTTCAAAGTACAGGTAGGTGGTGCCCACAAAGCTGCGGGCGCGCTGCATGATGTCCGGCACGGCCATGATGGAGACCAGAGAGGTATCCTTGAGCATGGCGATGCATTCGTTGCCCACCGGGGGCAGAATGGTGCGCATGGCCTGGGGCAGCACCACATGCCGCATGGTCTGGTAGCGGTTGAAGCCCAGGGAGCGGGCGGCCTCGCTCTGGCCTTTGTTGATGGCCGTGATGCCGGCGCGGAAAACCTCGCCCATGTAGGCCCCGTAGCAGAAGCTGATGGCCACCACGGCGGAGGTGATGCCGCTCACCTGCACAAAGCGCGACATGGCGTAGTAGATGTAAAAAATCTGCACCAGCAGGGGGATGCCGCGGATGACCTCCACATAGGTGGAGGCCACAAGGTTGATAAGGCGGTTGTCCGAAATGCGGCCGAGCCCGGTGAACAGGCCCAGGGGCACGGCACAGCAGATGGAGAGCAGGGTTATTTTGAAGGTAATGAATACGCCGTCCGGCAGATAGAGCAGGATGCGAAAATAGGGTTCCGGCCAGAGCAGACAGAGGGTGCTGAGGGTGATCACCGCCCCGGCCAGAGCCAGGGACCAGGCGTTGATAAGCCGCCATTCGCGCGGATCGGGGATGGAGGCCCCGTCCGTGACCATGATGATGTTGCCCTTGCTGCCGTCTTTTTTATCCTGCATGTCGGTCTCTTATAAGGCAAAAGGGGGCGACGGGCGGCCGGGGAGGCCCCGGACGCCCGCTTTGACGCGGATGCAAGGCGGCGGGCTAGCGCGCCGCGCCCATCCATTTGTCCAGCAGACGGGCTTCCTCGCCGGAGGCCCGCACAGCCTTGATGCCTTTGTTGAGTTTTTCCACCAGGTCCTTGCGGCCCTTGCGCACGGTAAAGCCGTAGTATTCTTTTGCAGCCGTTTTGAAGGAGAGGTTGAGCTTGCCCGCGGTGTCCGGCTTTTTGTTGGCGTAATAGAGGGCCACGGGGTCGTCGCAGATCACGGCGTCAAGGCGGCCGCCCAGCATATCCTGGATGGCCAAGCCCACGTCGTCGTATTCCTTAAGGTCCACAGCCACGCCGGACTTGCGCATGACAAAGACGCCCGTGGTGCCGATCTGGCCGCCCACCTTCTTGCCCTTGAGGTCGGCCAGGCTCTTGATGCTCTTGCCAGCGGGCAGCACCACGGCCTGGGCCACTTCATAATAGGGATCGGAAAAATCGAACTGCTTTTTGCGCTCTTCGGTGATGGTGGTGGCGGCGGCCACGATGTCGTACTGGCCGGTGGCCACACCGCCGAAGATGCCGTCCCAGGCAATGTTGCGCACATCCACGGTAAAGCCGGCGGCCTTGGCCACGGCCTTGATGTACTCCACGTCAAAGCCCGTGGGCTGTTTGTTTTCGTCCAGCAGCTCCATGGGGGGCCAGGTGCAGTCTGTGGCCACCACATAGTGTTCTGCGGCGCGGGCGGGCGCGCAGAAAAGCAGCAAGGCCAGCAGGGCCAGGGTCAGATGACGGCTCATGCAATCTCCTTCCAGCGGCAGCGGGGCGTCCGGCGCATGGGGCCGGACGCCCCGCGTCCGTTTGTCAGTTTTTGCCCATCCACTTTTCGATGAGCTTTTTGTCCAGGCCCGAGGCCTTGACGGCCTTGATGCCCTTATTGAGCTTTTCCACCAGGTCTTTGCGGCCCTTGCGCACGGTAAAGCCGTAGTATTCCTTCTCGGCGGCCTTGAAGGAGAGGTTCAGCTTGCCCGCGGTGTCGGCCTTTTTGTTCACATAGTACAGGGCCACGGGGTCGTCGCAGATCACGGCGTCGATGCGGCCGCCCAGCATGTCCTGAATGGCCAGGCCCACGTCGTCGTATTCCTTGATTTCCGCGCCCACCTTGGCGTTGCGGATAACGAAGATGCCGGTGGTGGCGATCTGACCGCCCACCTTCTTGCCCTTGAGATCGGCCAGGCTCTTGATGCTCTTGCCAGCGGGCAGCACCACGGCCTGGACCACTTCATAATAGGGATCGGAAAAATCGAACTGCTTTTTGCGCTCTTCGGTGATGGTCACGGAAGAGGAGACAATGTCGTACTGGCCGGTGGCCACGCCGCCGAAGATGCCGTCCCAGGCGATGTTGCGCACTTCCACTTCAAAGCCGGCGGCTTTGGCGACAGCGCGGATGTAGTCGGTGGAGAAGCCCTCAGGCTTTTTGTCGGCGCTCAGCATTTCCATGGGGGGCCAGGTGCAGTCGCTGGCCACGATGTACTTTTCCGCGGCCAGGGCCTGACCGCAGCACAGGGTCAGCGCCAGCAGAGCAAGAGTGATTCGGCGAAACATGGAACCTCCTTAACGATGGGGTTGGCGGGTTCAATGGCCGGGGCGGGCAGCGCGCCCGGCGTCGCTCATGCGGATGCGCGCCTGGCCCTCAGCCCCGTGGGGCGTCGGCCGGCCGCGCGCCATGCTCTCCTGCTGGCGCCTGGGGGGACGCGCGCCGCCCTGCCGCGGCCCGCAAGGCCGGCAAAACGGCGAACTGCCCTGCTTGGCAGACGAACCCGACGCGCGGCGGCGCGCCGGGCGGCCCCGCAGGCGGGCAACCAACCAGAAAAGAACGTGTTTCTATGTAGCTTCGGGCGCGGGCCGCGTCAAGGGCGGTTCGCGCCCGCGCACGGCCCAACGTCGGCGCGCGCAGGGCCGAAGGCTGCCCCCCCTTGCGGGGGCAGAGGTTCAAGGGCCGCCGGCGCCCTGCAGGGGCGGCGCGCTACCAGCCGTTGCCCGGCGCGGGCTCCGCGGTGTCCTCTCCGTCGTCCCCGCCGCGGCGCAGTTCCGCATCCGCCGCCCCCTCGTCCGCGGGGGTGGCCAGGTGGGGCTGGCGCGGGGGTTCGTTTTCCGCATCCTCTGTCCGCTCGTCGCGCAGGGCCTGCTGCAGAAACCAGTCTTCGCGGATGCGCCAGGAGGCCGCCGCCGTGTAGGCGGGCGAAGAATAGCCCACGGAAAGCACGAGGGTGCGGCGGGCGTGCTCCTGCAAACGGATGAGCAGAGGCGTGAAATCCGCATCGCCGGAAAGGATGATGAATTCGTCAAAATGGGTGGAATGCGAGAGGTCGTCCATGCAGTCCATGACCAGATGGATATCCGTGCTGGTCTTGCCGCGCGAGGTCAGGGGCGGACAGTCCACCACCTGAAAGGCGCTGCGGATGAAGGGATTGCGGAATTCCTGATAGCGCTGCGGGTTGAGGTAGCACATGCGCTTGAGGATGCGCCGCCGCACCCCTTCGCCGTACAGAATGCGCAGGGCGTGGTTCTCTATCCAGCGTACCCAGCGGTAGGGCGTGGAGCCAAAGGCCCGCGCCGCCTCCGGGTCAATTTCAAGAAACCTGGTGTAAATGTTGTCAAAATCCACATAAAGCGCACTGAGCACTTCGTCAAAACCGGTAAATCTTGCCATATGTTCCTCTAAAAAAAGACTGGGCCAAGGTAAAAAAGTGAGTATATTTTCTGCAGGCCGCCAAAGCAAGGATTTTGCTGGGTGTTGCCATCTTTTCAATCCCGTTCTAACCTGATAAATTGCCGCCGCGCAATGGCCCGGCCGCACCAGGCGCTGGGCCGCTTCGCAATTTTTGCAAGGAGCGCGTATGGAAGTACAGGTACACAGCTGCCGCCCGGCGGCGAGCCTCAAGGCCGGAGCCGCCGCCCTGGCGGCCTGCGCCGCACGCCTGCGCGCGCAGGCGGTTGCAGTCTGGCGGGATCCTACGGGCGCAGCGCCGCACGCCTGCCTTTTCTGGTGCTTCTGGTTCTCTCTCGCTTCCTTTCCCGCGGGCTACGGCCTGCGCGAGGTCATGCCGCCCCTCTGCTGCATTTTCCTTCTGCTCTACTACCGCCGCGCCTGGCGGCAAAGCGTGCTCCGCCGCCTGCCGGTCCGCCCCCTGTTCTATTGCCTGGGGGCCATGGTCCTTATAGGCGTGGTCTTTTCAGAAGACGTGCCGACCTCCCTGCTCCACGCGGGCACGGGCGTCAACAAAGGTTTTATCCTGCCCTTTATCGCCATGGAGTGCGTGCGGGACGAAAAAGACCTGCGCCGCCTGGTCTGGGCCTGCGTGCTGGCCTGCTTCTGGCAGGGGCTGGACGGGCTGTGGCAGGCGCACACGGGGCGGGACTTCATCATGGGCTACCCCTGCAACGCCGGGCGGCTCACGGGCAGCCTCGGCGACTACACCGTGGGCAACTACATTGCCCTGGCCCTGGTGCCGGCCTTTGCCCTCTGGTTTGTGCTGCGGCGCACGCTGACGCCTGCGGCCACGGCCTTTTTGTGGCTGGCGGCGCTCTGGCCCGCCTTTTTTCTGCTGGTGGGCGCGGCCAGCCGCAGCGGGGCCCTGGCCCTGGCCGCCGCCGTGGGCCTCTGGTTTGTGTTGGCCTGGCCTGAAGGCCGCCGCCTTAAGCCCGCCCTCTGCGCCCTGGCGGTGCTGCTGGCGGTGCTGGCCCTGCAGGGCCGGGCCAAGGTGGATGCCGTGCTGGAAGACGGCCGCTGGAGCCTCTGGGAGCTGGGCTGGCGCGTCTTTGAGCAGCACCCCTGGCTGGGCAGCGGCGCGGGCACCTATAACGAGGCCTTCCGCGCCCTGGGCCTTGCGCCGGAAAAAGACCTCATCACCATCAGCCACCCGCACAATCTGTATCTGGATATCCTCTACGCCCACGGCCTGCTGGGCTTCGCCCTGGGCATGACCGCCCTGCTGGGCTTTCTGTGGTGGGGCTACCGCCGCATCCGGCCGCGCCTGACCGCGGAACGGGCCCACGGCAACGGCAGCGTCTACTGGCGGCTCACGGCCTGGTTCTGGCTGGGCTACGCCGCCTGGCTCGCCAACGGCGTCTTCGGCCACGACTTTTACCGCATCTGGTGGCTGGGCCTGGCCATGAGCCATCTGGGCGTCATGCTGGGGGCCGTGGTCAATGGGCCGGACCCGGCCGCCCCGGAACCAGCGGCAAGCTGAACGCACACGGCTGCGGCCCGCAACGCGGCCCGTGCCCCGGCGCTGCACCGCCGGCAGGCCATTGCCCTTGGGCGGCCCGCCGGGCCCTGCATCGGGAGGCCTGCGCCGCCGATTGCGGCGCGCCGCTACGCCAGGTCGTCCCCGTCAAATTCGTCCGCCGCCGGGGGCAGGGGGGCGTCCTTGTCGCCCGCGCGGGCGCGCAATAGCTCCAGGGCGGCGTCCTTGGTCAGGATGCGGCCCCGGCAGCGTTCATTCTGCAGGCGGTTTTCCGGGCAGTAGCCCAGCTGCACGCAGTTGGGGCCAGCCCCGGCAAAAAGATCCGGCGCGGCCTTGCGGCAGAGCCGCAGCATCTGCCAGGCCAGGTGGCGGATCTCGTGCTGGGCGTTGCGGCAGCAGCGGATGGCGAACCAATCCAGCAAGGCGTGGGCGTTCATGCCGATAATGGCCTTGAATTCCGTGGCCTGGGGCTTGAGGTAGCGCAGATCCTCCTCGGGCAGACCAGCGTCCAGCCCGGCCTCGTACCACTGGCGGGAAAGGTCTGCCAGATCGCGCCCGCTGAGAGCCGCCGCGCGCCCGTCCGGCAGGGTCACCTGCGCGGTGAAATCCGCCACCCGGCGGGGGTAGACCACACTGTAGCGGCGCTTGCCGCCCAGCTCCGCCCGGCCGGACTTGATAAGGTAGGAGGCCAGCCGCTTGCGCACCAGCTGCACTTCGGTAACGCGCGAGTAGCCCTCCACGCCGAAGAGGAAAAAATCGAACTCCAGCGCCGCGCGGTGGCCGGATTCCAGAATATTCCGCACAATCCTGCGGGAATAGGGCGAGGCCGCAATCTCTTCCAGGCTGCGTTCGCTGCGTACAAAGCGGGCGGCTATGTCCGTGTGGATTTTGCCGCCGCCCGCCAGCAGCACCACCTTGCCGTTGCCCGTAAATTTTTCGTCCAGCATGTCTTTATGTCACCCGCGCCGCAGCGCTGTTTTCTGCTTGGTGTACACCCTGCGCGGCGTCCGCCGCGGGGAAGGCGCAGTATAGGCCAAAGCCCCACCGGCGGCAAGGCGGCGGCGCGGCGGCGTGGCCGTTGCGCGGCGGGGCCGCCTTCAGCGTCCGGTCGCGCGGCGGGCCGTGGGGCCAAAGCCTTGACAGCCGCTTGCCCCGCGCGCCAGAATAATCTTTTACGCAAAGGGCGGTTATTGCAGGGCGCGGCACAGGAGCCGGGGCCGCCGCCCCCCGCACGCGCCCCTCCACACGGCGCGCGAGGGCAACGGAATGCGGCCTGTTGCCCGGAAACCTGAACGCAGCAAGGAGCAGGCATGAGCGAGCAATCCACCCCCGGCTTCAAGCCGGACAGCAAAGGCTTTTTCGGCGCGTACGGCGGCCAGTATGTGCCGGAGCCGGTCAAGGCGCGCCTGGACGAACTGAACCGCGCCATGGAGGCCGCCCAGGCCGATCCGGAATTCCAGCGGGAGCTGGACAGCCTTAACGAACACTTTGCGGGCCGCCCCAGCCCCGTGTTCCACTGCGCCAACCTGAGCCGCGAAGGCAAGGGCGCGCAGATCTGGCTTAAGCGCGAGGATCTGAACCACCTGGGCGCGCACAAAATCAACAATACCCTGGGCCAGTGCCTGCTGGCCAGGCGCATGGGCAAAAAGCGGGTCATCGCCGAAACGGGCGCGGGCCAGCACGGCGTGGCCACGGCGGCCAGCGCGGCCCTTATGGGGCTGGAGTGCACCATCTGCATGGGCGAAGTGGATATGGAGCGCCAGCACCTCAACGTGGTGCGCATGCAGATGCTGGGCGCGCGGGTGGTGGCGGCCAGAAGCGGCCAGCGCACCCTCAAGGAAGCCGTGGACGAAGCGCTGGAGCTCTGGGTCAACGACCCGGAGATGTTCTATGTGCTAGGCTCGGCCGTGGGGCCGCACCCGTATCCTTATATAGTGCGCGTCTTCCAGTCGGTTATCGGCCGGGAGGCCCGGGCCCAGATGCTGCGCGAGACGGGCCGCCTGCCCGACGCCTGCCTGGCCTGCGTGGGCGGCGGCTCCAACGCCATCGGACTGTTCGCCGGATTTTTGCAGGACGCGGCAGTCAAACTCATCGGCGTGGAGCCCGGCGGGCGCGGCACAGGCTACGGCCAGCACGCGGCCTCCCTTTGCCTGGGCGAGCCGGGGGTGCTGCACGGCTTTAATTCTTATATGATCAAGGACGCCAAGGGCGAAGCCGGGGAGGTCTACTCCATCTCCGCAGGGCTGGACTATCCCTCGGTGGGGCCGGAGCACGCCCTGCTTAAGGATACGGGCCGCGCCAGTTATGTGAGCGTGACGGACCAGGAAGCCCTGGACGCCTTTTTCGCCCTCTCCCGCCACGAGGGCATCATCCCGGCGCTGGAATCCTCCCATGCTCTGGCCCAGGCCCTCAAAATGGCCCCCACCCTGCCGCCCGAGGCCATCCTGCTGGTCAACCTCTCCGGCCGGGGCGACAAGGATGTGGCCCAGGTGGCGGCCCTGAGCGCGGGCAAGGCCAGCGCGTGACGCCGCGGCTGGGGACCTGGCGGGAGAGCGCCGGCATGGCGTCGCCGCGCGTTGTTCCCGCGGCCAGGGCCCCCTGGCGGGAAAACGCCGACCGCAGGGCGGACCAGCGCCGCGTGCACCGCGCGGCGGCGTCACCAGATTGACGCGGAAAAAATTTTAAACCGCCGCGCAAAACCGGGCTGACGGGCCCCTGACGGGGAAATGCGGCAAAAAATTCCTGTCCCTGGCCCGCCGCCGCCCCGGCCCCCAAAAAAACTTTTTCTCTAAAAAGAATTTAATACGATGATTTTTCGATAAAATTTCCGGGGCAGGGTCGGAAGGGGGCCGAGGGGTAAAAATTTTTGCACGATTCCGCTTGCAAAGTGCACGGGGCTTGCATATATTCTCACCGAAGCGGGAAACCGCTCCACAGGCGTTTGCAGTGAAACCCATGTCCCATGCGGGGCAAAAGAAAGGAAGGTTAACCATGAAAAAGATCGCTACTCTTCTGTTGGCGGCCGGGCTTGTGTTCGGCGCTGCCACGGGCGCCAGCGCCATCGACTTCAAGGCGAAGGGCCAGTGGATCATGAGCTTTGACTACGGCCAGAACGGCGGCTTCACCGGCGGCAACGGCCAGACCGGCTTTAATGGGGTCAAGGGCGGCCGCTACGCCAATGAAGACGAATTTGAGGCCAAGCAGCGCGTGCGCCTGCAGTTGGACGCCGTGGCCTCCGAAGCCCTGTCCGGCACCGTGTTCTTTGAAATCGGCGATCAGACCTGGGGCAAAAATAAACAGGGCGGCGCGCTGGGCGCTGACGGCCAGGTTGTGGAAGTGAAGAACGCCTACATCGACTGGATGGTGCCCCAGACTGACCTGAAGGTGCGCATGGGCATCCAGGGCCTGGCCCTGCCCAGCTTCACCACCAATGCCAGCAGCGTGCTGAACGACGACGTGGCCGCCGTGGTGGCCTCCTACCAGTTCAACGAGAACGTGGGCCTCTCCGCTTTCTGGGCGCGCCCCTACAACGACAACTTCTCCGACAAGGACTACCGTAACGGCACCCGCAACAACTACATGGACAATGTGGACCTTGTTGCCTTGCTGTTGCCCCTGACCTTTGACGGCGTGAAGGTGACCCCCTGGGCCATGTACGCCGGCATCGGCCCCAACGCCTTCCGCACCAGCGACGGCAACTTCGCCGACCCCACCAGCAGCACCAGCAGCTCAACCTACGGCAACGCCTATCGGAACCTCGCTTCTGGCATGCTGCCCGTGGGCGGCGCGCTCCACAAGGACGGCACGCCTGACGGCAAGGGCCTGTTTGAATACGGCAACGCCATCTGGGCGGGCGTGACCGGCGACGTGACCATGTTTGATCCCTTCCGCATCGCGTGGGATTTCAACTACGGCTCCGTGACCTATGACGACAGCCGCCTGAACCGCGCCGGCTGGCTGGCCTCTCTGCTCTTTGAATACAAGCTGGATTGGGGCGTTCCCGGCCTGTACGGCTGGTACGGCTCCGGCGACGACAACAACCCGGCCAACGGTTCCGAGCGCATGCCTACCCTGCACGCCAACGGCAACAACGAGTTCTCCAACTTCGCCCTCAACGGCAACCCCTATATCGCCCGTGAAGCCATCCTGAGCGACTCCATGACCGGCACCTGGGGCATCGGCGTGCGCGTCAAGGACGTGAGCTTCGTGGAGAACCTGAAGCACACCCTGCGCTTGAACGTCATGGGTGGCACCAACAGCACCACCATGGCCAAGCGGTATCTGCGCAGCAGCGCCAGCAGCCGCGCAGATGTCTATGACGGCGCCAATGCCTACGGCGTGGGTATGGATCCCCTGTACCTGACCACCAACGACACCGCCATGGAAGTGGGCCTGACCAACAGCTACAAGATGTACGAAAACTTCACCGTCTTCCTGGACGCCGCGTACATCGCCACCTGGCTGGATCAGTCCGACTCCGTGTGGGGCGACAGCAAGCTGAACGGCAAGAGCGATCAGGTGCGTGACCCCTGGAACGTGAACCTGAGCTTCGTGTACTCCTTCTAAGAGCGCACGCGCTTACAGAGCCTATAAGGGGGAAGCCGCAAGGCTTCCCCCTTTGCGTCCCTCGCCATTTCCTCCCCCAGCCCGCCGCCCATGCAGAAGCCCGACCCCGCCAGCATCCCCACGGCCCCCGGCGTGTACCTGTACAAGGACGCGCGCGGCCGCGTCATCTATGTGGGCAAGGCCCGCGTGCTGCGCCGCCGGGTGCTTTCCTATTTCCGGCCCGATGGCCTGCCCGCCAAAACCCTGGCCATGCTCTCCCACGCCGCCACGCTGGACTACCTCACCACCACCACGGAAAAAGAGGCCCTCCTGCTGGAGGCCAGCCTGATCAAAAAGCACCGGCCCCACTACAACATCGTGCTGCGCGACGACAAGCAGTACGTGCTTTTTCGCTGCAACCTGCGCCACCCCTTTCCCCGGCTGGAAATTGTCCGCCAAGCCCGGCGGGACGGCGCGCGCTACTTCGGCCCCTTCACTTCCGCCCTGGCCGCGCGCGAAACCTGGAAGCTGCTGCACCGCGCCTTTGCCCTGCGCCGCTGTACGGACAAGGCCATGAAAAACCGGGTGCGCCCCTGCCTTTACCACTTCATGGGCCAGTGCCCGGCCCCCTGCATGGGCCTGGTGACCCCGCAGGAATACAACGCCCGCGTGCGCCAGGTCTGCGATCTGCTGGAGGGCCGCTCCGCCGAGCTGCTGCGCCGGCTGCAGGCGGGCATGGAACAAGCCGCCGAAGCCCTGGAATTTGAACGCGCCGCCCTGCTCCGCGACCAGATCCGCGCCGTGGAGCGCACGGTGGAGCGGCAGGCCGCCGTGCTGCCCGGCGGCGGCGACATGGACGCCCTGGGCCTGGCCCCGGGCGAGCGCGGCCTGGCCCTGGGCCTGGTCTTTGTGCGCAACGGGGCCGTGACCGACGGCCGGGCCTTCTACTGGCCGGGCCTGAGCTTTGAGGACGCCCCGGAACTGCTCTGGTCCTTCCTCTCTCAGTACTACAGCCAGGTCACGCCGCCGCCGCGCGTGCTGCTGCCCTGGCTGCCGCCAGATCTGGAAGCGGACCCCGCAACTGCCCCGCACAACGCGGAGCCCCCCACCGTTGCGCTCCCGGATGCCCCCCCAGATTCCGCGCCGGACGCCGCGCTGAATGTCGCCCCAGACGCCGCGCCGGACGCTGGGCCGCAGCCCATGCCCGCCCAGCAGGCACCTTCCAGGGAGGACCACGCCGCGGCTCCCACTACCCCCAACGCAGTCCCCGCATCCGCAGCTGCCCCCACTGCCGCGGCGGCCGCAGTTTCCGCCACCCCCGCCGCCCGCGCGGCCTGCAGCGAACGCGAGCTGCTGGAGCAGACTCTGAGCGACCGCCGCAACGGCCCCGTACGCCTGGTGGCCCCGCAAAACGCCGGGGACAACCGCCTGGTGGACCTGGCCCAGGGCAACGCCCGGGAGGAGGCCCACCGTCAGGAACGCGGCGGCGCGCAGGATATCCTTGCCCGCCTGGGCGCGGCCCTGCACCTGCCCGGCCCGCCCCGCCGCCTGGAATGCGTGGACGTCTCCCACACCGGCGGCAAACAAACCCGCGTGGGCCTGGTGGTCTTTGAGGACGGCCGCCCCGAACGCGGCCAGTACCGCAACTACGCCATGCCCGACAGCGGGGACGACTACGCCACCCTCCACGCCTGGGTGGCCCGCCGTCTGGAAAGCGGCCCGCCCTGGCCCGATCTGCTGCTTATCGACGGCGGCCGCGGCCAGCTCCATACCGTGCAGCGCGCCCTGCGCGAAGCCGGGCGCGCTGCCCTCTTCCCCCTGGCGGCCATCGCCAAGGCCCGCGACGACGCCGGCCACGCTGACCGCCGCGCCGGCAACATTGCCGACCGCATCTTTACCCCAGAGCGTGTCAACCCCCTGCCCCTGCGCGAAGGCAGCCCGGAGCTCCTCTTCCTGCAAAACGTGCGCGATACGGCCCACCGCTTCGTCATCGGCCGCCACCGCCGCGCCCGGCGCGGCGCGGCCCTCTCCGGTGAGCTCATGCGCCTGCCCGGCATCGGCCCCGCCACCGCCCGCCTGCTCTGGGACCACTTCGGCAGCGTGGAAGCCATGCGCGCCGCCTCCCTGGATGACCTGCGCCGCCTGCCTGGCATCGGCCCCGCCAAGGCCGCCCTGCTCCTGCAAAAACTGGCGGATCTGCAATAACTGGGGGGGGAAGGATGGATGCTGTTTTGTGGGGGAAGGGAAACTTTTGTGAACAAAAGTTTCCCCTCCCCCACGCCCCCACCCCTTCAAAAAACTTTTCTTCCCTCAGGAAACACGTAAGACGTACCCTGGCCGGGTCCGAATGCCTGCAAAGCCCGGCGGCCGCGTCCCCTTCTTCATAACTACCGCTGCCTTCCCCCGGAAGTTGAGCGCGGCATAAAGGGGCGCGGGGAGCGCAGCGAGCAGCCCCAGCCGCGCCGACCATAGCCGGGCTGTCTGGAAAAGCAGGGGGTTATGGGGGGGGTGGGGGGTCTAAGGGGGGACGCAGTCCCGCCCTTGACCCCCCACAAAAAAAGCAAGCATTCAGAGAACAAAAGCTCCCGGTTCACGGGCCCTGCCATTGCGGCACACGCCCCTGAACCGGGAGAACCTTGTCACGCCAAACCAGAGGAAGGCGCAAAGCGCCCGCTTACAACTTGCCCACCAGATCCAGCCCCGGCTTCAGCGTGGCCTTGCCCGGCTTCCAGCGGGCGGGGCAAACCTGATCGCCGTGTTCAGCCACAAACTGGGCGGCCTCCAGCTTGCGCAGCAGCTCCTCCACGTTCCGGCCGATGCTGGTATCGTGGATTTCATAGGCTTTGATCACCCCATCGGGGTTAATGACAAAACTGCCGCGCAGCGCCTGGCCAGCCCCCTCAATCATCACGCCGAAAGCGCGCGAAAGCTCACCCGCGCAGTCCGCCAGCATGGGGTACCGGATCTTGGCAATGTTGGGCGAGGCGTCGGCCCAGGCCTTGTGCACAAAGGCGCTGTCCGTGGAGACGGAATAGATTTCGCAGTTAAGTTTCTTGAAGGCCGCGTAATTCTCGGCCAGGTCTTCCAGCTCCGTGGGGCAGACAAAAGTAAAGTCCGCCGGGTAAAAAAACACCACGGACCAGTGCCCCTGCATATCCGCATCGGTCACGGCCTTCAGTTCCCCGGCCTGATAGGCCTGCACGCTGAACGGAGCCACCTTTTTGTTAATCAGATTTTCCATACTGCTGTCCTTATCCGGCGGAGCGTCCGCTCCGGCAAAGGGTGTACGTCGTACCTTTTTGAAAACAGTATTCAGTACTGTTATAAAGGTCAAGTCCACGCCGCAGGAAAACACGGCTTTTTTGTAGACGCGGGCTGCGGCGGCGGCAAGCCTTTCACGGCCCCAGGCAAAGCGTGAGGAGACGGCCGCGCCGGGCCCTTGCGTTGCTTTTTGGCAAGTTTTGAGGCAGTATGGCAAAAGCGCGGATATTCCCAAACCGTCACGCTATCTTGCCCGGTTTCGTCTGGCAGCCCCGCGCGCCGTCAGTCCGCTTCCGGGAGCAGGCGTACATTATGACAGCAAAATTGAGGACCGTGGGCCTGCCGGAATTTCTGGACTTCATGAACCGCAAGGGCCTGAACACCACCTCGCAGCGGCGGACCATTGCCGAAGCGTTTTTTGAGCTGCCCGGCCACCATTCGCTGGAAGAGTTCTACCAGCACATTCTGCAGCGCGATCCCGGCATCGGCCAGACCACCGTCTACCGCACGCTCAAGTTGCTCTGCGACGCGGGCCTGGCCCTGGAAATCCACTTCAGCGACGGCATCACTCGCTATGAAGTAGCCAAGCCGGACAGCCACCACGACCACCTGGTCTGCCTCGGCTGCGGCAAAATTGTGGAGATCTGCGACCCCCGCATTGAAAAACTGCAACGCAAACTGGCCGAAAAATACGGCTTCAAACTGCGGGGCCACGTCCACAACCTCTACGGCCTCTGCGCCGAGTGCCGGGCCAAGGCGGCGGAAGAGCTCTGATCCCCCCTGCCCCCTCCGGCCCGCGCTGCGGCCGGCCGCAAACGCGCCGCCGGAACGCCCCTCCCGCTGCGCGCCGCAGCGCGCCCTCAGAACAGATTGCCTTTGCGCATCTGCATTCTTAAAGGTTCCGACACGCCCGTTCCGGCGCTTACCAGCGCAAATGCTTGCGCTTGCGCTTGCGCTCCACGGCGCGCGGCTGCTCACGCAGCCGCTACGGCACGGCAGCACTGCAGCGCCGCAGCCCAGCCTGAACGCCCCACCCGCCGCGCGCGCCTCCGCTCGGCGCAGGCCGGCGGTTCCAGCGGTCGCCCCCACGGCCTGCCCCAACAAGGACCACTGCCGAAGATTTTTGCCCAAAAGAACTTGACTTTCATTTTCCAAAGCCCCATCTTCTTGGCAGACAAACGCGGCTGCGCGGCGCATTTCGCGACGCCGCCGCGCAAGGTGAAAGCGTATGGACATTCAACTTGCGATTATTATTCTTTGCGTTCTGGCGGCTCTGTTCTTTATCGTCCGGCGCATGCGCCGCGCTGTGCGCAGCGGCCAGTGCGGCTGCGGCTGCGATGGCTGCAGCCCCAAGGACAATGCCTGCAGCTGCGGCGGGCAGGCCGAAATCAAGCCCCTACACGCTGAAGATGCGGCCCCCAAAACCAAAACCCCTTAGAGCAGATTATCTTTGAGAACAGGCATTCTCAAAGTTTACGGCACGCTTGTTTCGGCGCTTAACAGCGCAAACATATTGCGCTTACGCCGCCACGGCGCGAGGCTGCTCACGCAGCCGCCAGGGCATTGCAGTGTTGCAATGCCGTAAGTAACCGCTCTTGAAAATTGCGTTCTCAAGGGCAGGCAATACGTCCTTCCCGGCGTTTCGCCGCGCAGCAAAGCGGCGCTTGCGCTTTTGTGAGGGGCGGCCGCGCGGCCCGAAGCGCGGCGGTTGCAGCGTTTTCATGCCGTCTTCTTTCCCATGCCCCCTCCTCCCGTTTCCCTCCAGGGGAACGGATATGCGAACCCCCGGCCAGAAGCCGGGGGTTTTCTGTTGCGGTCTGCCGCCCGTCGGCAGCAAACACGCGCTGCCTGTGCGAACTGCGCGAAAATTTCGGGCGCGCCCGCGGGGAAGGGGCGCCCCTTCAGGCCCGCTTTTGCAGGCGGTCACGCAGGATGATGGCCAGCAGGTTCATGCCCAGCACCAGCAACAGCAGTACCAGGCCCGTGCCGTACTGCAAGGGGCGGGTCTTCTCAATTTCCGTGCCCGCCGTGGCCAGCACATACATGTGGTACGGCAGGGCCATGACCGCGCTGAACACGGAATCGGGCGTGCGCGGGGTATAGAACACGGCGGCGGTGAACATGATGGCCGCCGTTTCGCCCGCCGCGCGGGCCACGCCCAGAATGGCCCCCGTAAGCATGCCCGGCAGCGCACAGGGCAGCACCACCCGGGCGATAGTCTGGGATTTGGCGGCCCCCAGGGCCAGGGAGGCCTCGCGGTAAGTATCCGGCACGTTGCGCAGGGCTTCCTCCGCGGTGCCGATGATCACCGGCAGGGTCAGCACAGCCAGGGTCAGCACGCCCGAAAGAATGCTCACCCCAAACCCGCAGAAGGTAACGAAAAACGAAAGCCCGAACAGGCCAAAGACCACCGAGGGCACCCCGGCCAGGTTGTTAACGCCCAGGCGCACATAGCGGGCGAAGGGGCTGCGCCCCGCGTACTCGTGCAGATACACGGCCGAGGCCACGCCCAGAGGGAAGGCCAGCAGCAGCGAACCCAAAGAAAGGATGGCCGTGCCCACAATGCAGGGCCAGATGCCCCCTTCGGTCATCATGTTGCGGGGCGGCTGGGTAAGGAACTCCCAGCTCAGGGCGGGCAGGCCGTTGCGCAGCAAAAAGGCGCACACGCCGAGCAGAGCCAGCACGTTGCAGGCGGCCACGGCGCGCAGCAGCCAGAACATGACGGTCTGCCGACGGGCCC
This sequence comes from Desulfovibrio legallii, assembly GCF_900102485.1. Lineage (NCBI taxonomy): Bacteria > Pseudomonadati > Thermodesulfobacteriota > Desulfovibrionia > Desulfovibrionales > Desulfovibrionaceae > Desulfovibrio > Desulfovibrio legallii. The sequence goes on from NZ_FNBX01000012.1 coordinate 76,521, forward strand.
GCCGCCGTCCGCTGGCGGGCAGGCGCAGGCCGGACGGCGGCGGGATGGGCGTGCCGCCCTGGGGCGCGGGCGTCACTGTGGGGGCAGGAAGGGAGGAGGACATGGAAATTCCCCTTATTACAGGCTGGAGGTGCCGGCCTGGCGGTGTTTTTCAGCAATGTGCCCGGCCAGCACGTTGAAGGCCAGGGTCAGAAAAAAGAGCACCATGCCGATGGCGAACAGGGCGTGGTAGTGCTCGCTGCGGAAGGGGGCTTCGGCCATTTCCGCAGCTATGGAGGCGGGCATGGGCCGCACGGGATCCAGCAGAGACGTGGGCAGGATGGCCGCGCCGCCCGCCACCATGAGCACCACCATGGTCTCGCCGATAGCGCGGGACATGCCCAGCATCACCGCCGTGCCGATGCCCGAAAGAGCGGCGGGCACCACTACGCGCACCGTGGTCTGCCAGCGGGTAGCCCCCAGGGCCAGGGAGGCCTCGCGCAGGTCGCGCGGCACGCTGTAAAGGGCGTCTTCAGAGACGGAGCAGATGGTGGGCACGCTCATGAGGGCCAGCACCAGGGAGGCGTTGAGCAGATTGAGGCCCGATGCCGCGCCCAGGGCGTCTTGCAGGAAAGGGGCCAGCACCACCATGCCCAGAAAACCCAGCACCACAGAAGGCAGGGCCGCCAGCAGCTCCACAAAAGGCTTGACCAGGCGGCGTACGCCCGGGTGGGCAATCTCCGTCAGGTACACGGCTGTGAGCACGCCCAGGGGCACGGCCAGCAGGGACGAAAACAACGTCACCGCCAGGGAGGCCGCCAGCAGCGGAAAGATGCCGAACAGGCCGGGCTCTTCCGTGGGGTACCAGAGTTTGCCGAACAAAAAATCCAGGAAGGAGTATTCGCTGAACAGCGGCACGCCCTCCATGAACAAAAACAGCACAATGCCGCCCAGGGCCAGCAGCGAACTGCCTGCCAGGACGGCCAACGCATGCCGTACCAGATTTTCCCGCATTGCCGTGGAGCGCATGGCCCCTCCCCTTCCAGAGCATATGCCTTTGAGAAAAGTCTTCGCAAAGGTTTGTTGGTCTTTTGCCGCCTTGCGGCCGCCTGCCGCCCGATGCCCGGCCGACGGCGGGGCCCCGCTCACCGCAAGGCCCCCCACGGGGCGCTGCCGCCCCGCGCCGCCGTCCTTATTTGCTCAGGGGCACATAGCCCACTTCCTGCACGTTCTTCTGGCCTTTGCCGGGATCCAGCAGGTAGGTCACAAAGTCTTTCGCGCTGCCGGCAGGCGCGCCGTTGGTGAAGATGTAGAGCTCCCGCGCGATGGGCCACTGCTTGGAAAGCGCGGTCTGGGCGTTGGCCGTCACCTTGTTGACCGTAAGCCCCTTGGTGGACTTGTCCACATACCCAAGGCCGATGTAGCCGATGGCGTTCTTATTCTTGGAAACGGCCTGCACCACCGCGCCGTTGGAGGCCTGCATAAGGGCCGTGGGGCTAACGCGCTGCTTCTTCATGATCATTTCTTCCCAGCACTCAAAGGTGCCGGAAGAGGTGTCGCGCGAGATGACCACGATTTTGGCGTCCGCGCCGCCCAGGTCCTTCCAGTTGGTGATCTTGCCGGTGTAGATGTCACGCAGCTGGTCCACGGTCAGGCCGCTCACGGGGTTGGCGGGGTTGACCACGGGCACGATGGCGTCCACGGCGATGGCCGTGCGCTGCGGGTTCACGCCGTTCTTTTTGGCGGCGTCCACTTCCTTGCCCTTGATGTCGCGCGAGCTCATGGCGATATCGCACTGCTTTTCAATCAGGGCCTTGAGACCGTTGCCGGAACCGTCGCCGGAGATGCTCAGCTCCACATCAGGATGCGCAGCCATAAAGGCCTCGCCCGCCTTCTGCACCACGGGCAGCACCGTGGTGGAACCATTGATGACAACCTGTTTGGCCGCGAAGGCCGGGGCGCTCAGGCTCAGCAGGGCCAGGGCCAGAACCAGCTTTTTGCCGATGGACATGAATTTGCTCCTTTGTTGCACAGGGTTGTTCGCACTGTTCCGGGCGGGCCGTTGCCCGCCGCGTTTCCCTTTTGGCCCGCCTCTGTTACAGAATGATGACGGAACGCAGAACACTGCGTGAAACCGCGCAAGCCCCTGCCCTGCCGCGCAAAACGCCATTGTCGGCCCTCTGTGACGTCTGTCACGCAATTGTCACGCAGCCACCACACGCCTGGCGCAAAACAGCGTTGCACTGGGTCCGAAAAAAGGGAAAAAGTCATGCAGCAGATACTTGTGGTAGAAGACGAAGCCGACATCCGCGAATTGTTGCGCTTTAATCTGGAGCGCGAGGGCTTCGGCGTGCTGGAAGCCGCCGATGGCCCGCAGGCCCTGGAGCTGGCCCGCCGCCACATCCCGGCTCTGGTCCTGCTGGACGTCATGCTGCCGGGCATCGACGGCTTTGAAGTCTGCCGCCGCCTGGGCGCGCAGGCGGAAACGGCCCACATCCCCATCCTCATGCTCACGGCCCGGGGCGAAGAAATGGACCGCGTGGTGGGCCTGAGCCTGGGCGCGGACGATTATGTGGTCAAACCCTTCAGCGTGCGCGAGCTCATGCTCCGGGTGCGGGCCGTGCTGCGCCGCGGCGGGCGCGAGGGCCAGAACCCCGTGCTGGAACGTCACGGCATCCGCCTGCGCACGGACGCCCACACCGCCGAGGCGGAGGGCTGCGCCCTCAACCTCACGGCAACGGAATTCCGTCTGCTGGAAGACCTGTTGCGCCACGCAGGCACGGTGCGCACCCGCGAGCAACTGCTCAACAAGGTCTGGGGCTACTCCTTTGAAGGCTACGCCCGCACCGTGGATACCCATGTGCGCCGCCTGCGCGCCAAGCTGGGCCCCGCCGCCCCCTTGCTGGAAACCGTGCGCGGCGTGGGCTATCGGATCAAAGAATAGCCCGGAGCTGACAAAAAACGACGGCTCCCCCGCGCGGCCCTGGCCGCGGAGGCCGCTTTGAACCGCCCTTGAGGCACAACCCTGCAACCCGGTGAAACAGATGTTTTCTTTCAGAACCCGCATCTTCGGCGGCATGCTTGCCGTGGCCCTGGTGGTGGCAGGCATGGCCGTATTTATGGGCCGGTCCTGGTTTGAGCAGGGCCAGCTGGAGGCCGCGCGCCAGCGCCTGCTGCGCGAGACGGCCCTGGCCGCCGCCCTGTTGGAACAGCTGGGACCGGACCCGGCCAGCCTGCCGCGCCTGGCGCGCATCCTCAAACTGCCGGAAGAGCGCCTTACCCTCACCGACGCCCAGGGCGACGTGCTGGCCGATACCGCCCCCGGCGCGCAGCCCGTGGAGCGGCTGGACAACCACGCCGACCGCCCGGAAATCCGCGCGGCCCTTGCGGGCGAGCCCGGCTTTGCCCTGCGGCCCAGCGGCACCCTGGGCACGGACATGGCCTATGCCGCCGCGCCCGTGGTCGACGGCCGCGTGCTGCGGGTGGCCGTGCCCCTGGACCATCTGCGCCAGGATATCGACAACCGGGCCGCCTTCTTCACCCGTCTGGGCCTGGCGGCGCTGGTGCTCTCTCTACTGCTGGCGGGCTTTCTCTCCGGAGCGCTGCGCCGCTCGCTGGATCAGATGGTGGCCGTGGTGGAGGCTATCTCTCTGGGCCACTTTCAGCGCAGGCTGCGGCGCATCCCAGGCCGGGAGTTCGCCCCCCTGGCCCAGGCCGTCAACCGCATGGCCGAAAACATTGAGGAACACATCCGCGCCGCCGCGGAGCAGACCGCCCAACTGGAGTGCGTGCTGGAAACCATGAGCGACGGCGTGCTGGTGCTGGGGCCGCGCGGCCGCATCCGCCGCTGCAACCGCGCCCTGGCCAGGCGCTTTCCGCAGGCCGCCGCGGCCCAGGGCGCGCCGGTGGTGGAGGTCATCCCCTCCCCCGCCCTGCAGGAGGCTGTGGACGCCCTCATGGCCGAACCGGAAAAAACGGACGAGGCCACAGCGGCCAAGAGCCGCCGCCAACGCTACCTGCATCTGGAGCTGCCCTCGGGCGAGGTCATGTCCGTCTGCCTTTCCCGGCCTTCCGGCCAGGAGGACGGGCAGGTTCCCACGGGCGTGGGTGCCGTGGCCGTATTCCACGACATCACGGAGCTCATGCGCCTGGAGCGCGTGCGCCGCGACTTTGTGGCCAACGTTTCTCACGAGCTGCGCACGCCCCTTACGGCCATCCAGGGCTATGCGGAAACCCTCATGAATATGGACCTGCCGCCCCAGTGCCGTCGCTTCGGCGAAATCATCCTCAAACACGGTCAGAGTCTTTCGCGCATGGTGGAGGATCTGCTCTCCCTGGCCCGCCTGGAAGGCAAGGACGGCAGCCTGGAGCTCACGCCCGTGGACCCGCGCGAAGCCCTGAACCAGGCCGCGGCCCAATGCCGCGAAGCCCTGGACGCGCGCCGCTGCACGGTGGAGGTCAGCATCCCCGAAGATTGCCGGGTCATGGCCAGCCTTGCCCACCTGACCCAGGTCTTCCGCAATCTGCTGGAAAACGCGGCCCGCTTCACGCCGGAAGGCGGCGTCGTCCGCGTCAACGCACGGGAAGAAAACGGCACGGCGGTCTTCCGCGTGGTGGACGATGGCCCGGGCATCCCCAGGGCGGACCTGGAGCGCATTTTTGAGCGCTTCTATCAGGTGGAACGGCACCGGGGTCAGGCCAGCACCGGGCTGGGCCTGGCCATCTGCAAGCATATCATAGAACGGCACGGCGGCCATATCCGGGCGGAAAGCCCGGCTCAGGACGGCAGCACGGCCCTGGTCTTCACCCTTACATCCGTTCACGGAGCGGCACACTCATGAAGGAAGCACTGCTGACGCGCAAGGTCAGTGTTTTTTACGGGCAGAACAAAGCCCTGCACGACGTCAATCTGGAATTCCCCCCCAGCCGGGTTACGGCGCTTATCGGCCCCTCCGGCTGCGGCAAATCCACCTTTCTGCGCTGCCTCAACCGCATGAACGACCTGGTGCCCGGCGCGCGCGTGGAAGGCGAGATTCTGCTGGACGGCCAGGACGTGAACCGCCCGGACACGGACGTGGTTTCCCTGCGCTGCAAGGTGGGCATGGTCTTTCAGAAGCCCAATCCCTTTCCTAAAACCATTTACGAAAACGTGGCCTACGGCCTGCGCGTCAACGGCCTGCGCGATGAAAGCCTCATTGCCGAAAAAGTGGAGCTTTCCTTACGCCGGGCGGCCATTTTTGAAGAAGTGAAGGACCGCCTCCAGGCCCCGGCCCTGGGGCTTTCCGGCGGGCAGCAGCAGCGCCTGTGCATCGCCCGCGCCCTGGCCGTGGAGCCCGAAGTGCTGCTTATGGACGAACCCGCCAGCGCCCTGGACCCCATCGCCACTCAGAAAATAGAAGAAAGCATCCGCGAGCTGCGCCAGTCTCTGTGTATCATCATCGTCACCCACAACATGCAGCAGGCGGCCCGCGTCTCGGACTACACGGCCTTTTTCTACATGGGCAAGCTCATCGAGCACAACACCACGGACAGCATGTTCACCCGGCCAGCCAAAAAACAGACCGAGGACTATATCACCGGCCGCTTCGGCTAGGCGCGCCGCCCATGTCGCCCATGCCGCCCTGAAGCCGCGCCCTCGTACACCCCAAGCGCAAGCCCGGACGTCGCACGGCTGCACAATTATCATGCTCTAGGAAGAAGGATTTTTATATGCAACAGGAAGTCAACTACTTGCAGCAATTGCTGGCCACCCTGCGCACCCGGCTGCTGGTCATGGCCGCCAGTGTGGGCATCGCTCTGGAAGAAGCGGGCAAAGCCCTGGCCGCCAATGATCCCGGCAGAGCCACGGCCGTTATGGAAAGCGATGCCGCCATCGACGCCCTGGAAAACGAAATTGATGAAATGGCCCTGCAACTGCTGGCCCGCACCCAGCCCGTGGCCGGCGACCTGCGCTTTGTGGTCAGCGCCCTGCGCATGGTGGTGGACCTGGAACGCATCGGCGACGAAGCCGTGAGCGTGGCCGAACAGGCTGTGCTTATGCAGGATACGCCGGGCTGCGCCGTCATTCCGCAGGTGCTGCCCATGTTCCAGCGCGCCCGCGACGCATATGAACAGGCCGTGCGGGTATTTCGCGAAAACCGCGCCGACGAGGCCCTGCAGATGATCCACGGCGACGGCGAAGCCCTGCAGTGCGAGGTACGCATCATCCAGGGCATCATGGAACGCCTTTCCGACCCGGCCTCTGGCCTCAAGCCGCCCCTGGCCATGCACATTATTCTCATCACCCGCTCGCTCACGCGCATCTGGCGGCGCTCTATCAATATTGCGGAACACGTCTATTTCATCAGCCAGGGTGAAAGCCTCAAACACAACAAGCTCGACGATAAAACGACCGCACCCGCGCCCCTGGCCGCCGAGATGGATGCGGCAGCAGCGGGGGACGGGGCAGCCGCAGCGCAGAAAGCGCCCGCTGTGGACGAGGATGCGGAATAGAAAACGGACGCGGGGCCGGAATGCGCCCGTTGGGCCTGCCGGCAGGTGTAGCAGTTCAGACAGGATCTGACAGTGGGCTCCGTTTTGGCGGCTCGGCCGCTAGCCTGGGCTGTGGGTATGCAGCAAGCCGGTTTCAACCCACGCCCCCGCGAAGGGGGCGACGTCAGGGCTGTTTCCAACATGCCTTTGTCCACCGGTTTCAATCCACGCCCCCGCGAAGGGGGCGACGTGCCCGGCTCCAGGTCACGCAGTGGCGGGCAAGTTTCAATCCACGCCCCCGCGAAGGGGGCGAC